>QHZV01000264.1:1510-5301 GCA_003224785.1 Acidobacteriota bacterium | reverse complement strand
CTTGCTTTACCTGCTGCGCCTTGGTGGCTTCGGCTTCAAGTTCCGAAATCCGAACCTGCTTTTCCTGGATTTCAGTTTGAACTGCCATCTGATCGTTCTGCTGTTCTTTCAGCAAAAGATTTTGCAGGCCTTGCGCATATTCCGGCGGCAGTTGGATATCGCGCAGCATGACTTCCTTCACCACAATGCCGTCAGCTGCCAGCTTCTGCGTGATGACGTCGGCGGCTTTCTTGCGAATCTCTTCCCGTTTGGTGGCAAACACTTCACGGACGGTGTAATTCGGCACGAGTTCACGCCATGCGCTGGCCACGATCGCCGGAACCAGTTCTTTTTCGACCGGCTGAGGCAGGTTCGCCTGAATGTAGTCGAGATGTTTCGAATCGAGGCGATATCGAACCGTAATTGACAGCCCTACGGGCAGTCCTTCTTTTGCCTGCACCCGCAACGGTTCGACAGCCTGCTTGGCATCAGCCTTCGCACTCTCGATCGCGCCGGTAGTAAACAGCTGGTCGCGCGTGTCGAACAGCACAACGTTTTCGGCAAGCGGCGTCAGAAAGTGCGCGCCCGGATAAAGCGTGCCGGGAAGTGTGCCACTGGTTTGGCTCACGCGAACGCCCGCCGTACCGCTCGGAACAACGACGATGCCGGTGGCCAGCAGAATCGGTACCCAAGCCAACGCGAAGAGGCTCGCAGGAACACGCCAGCGAATCGCCGGCATCGGTAGAGCGGGTGTCGCCGGATCGGTTTCTTTCTTGCGACTGGCTTGGAAGTAGAGGTAAAGGTCGTAGGCGAGGAGCGCGACGGCTGCAACCAGCATCGCGGTCCCGCCCCATTGCAGCAAGTACTTGATGAAAATCATAGGTCCTCCCTGTTTAGACCCCGTTCGTTAACGTCGGCGCTCGGCCTGGACTCTGACTGGCACGGGCGTAAAGAACAACTGGAAGACTTTCCCGAAAATGAGTTCTTCGATCGCCAGCGCAACCGCCACTGAGAAGACCAGTCCCGCGACCACCGATATGAATGTCATGAGCTGCTGCATATGAGTTCCTCCGTTCGGAGTGTAGAAATGCACGGTCGCGACCAAAGGGTAACCTATTGAAAGATCATGGGTTGCAAGCTGGAATGGAAAGGAATGTGTGTGCCGCCGCACACGTTCGTGGTGGCAGGGATACAGTGCAGATGCAGTCGTCATCGCTCGGGCAGGAATGCCCGAGCCACACCGGCCGTGCCGATTTCCTCAGCGACTTGTCATACAGTAATCTTTGGGTTGCAACGTAGCGATGAGCATCTAAACGCGATTTGCCTGCGCGGATAAGTGTCCGCGTCACACAACCAAGACTCGGGGAATAAAGTTTGCCAGCACAAGCAGGGCTTTGGTACAAGGACGCGATCATTTATCAGGTCCACGTCCGGGCTTTTTACGACAGCTCGGGCGACGGGAACGGCGATTTCCTGGGACTTGCGCAGAGGCTCGATTACCTGCAGGACCTCGGGGTCAATGCCATCTGGCTGATGCCCTTCTTCCCTTCCCCTCTGCGCGATGACGGATACGACATCTCGGATTATCGTTCAGTAAATCCCACCTACGGAACGCTGGGCGACTTCAAGGCTTTTCTCGATGCGGCCCACCAGCGCGGCATTCGCGTGATCATTGAAATGGTGCTGAACCATACCTCGGACCAGCATCCCTGGTTTCAGGAATCACGCAGCTCGCGCGAGAACCCTCGCCGGGATTGGTACGTCTGGAGCGATACCGATACGCAGTACAAAGGAACCCGAATCATCTTCCTGGATACCGAGCTTTCGAACTGGGCCTGGGATCCGGTTTCGAAGCAGTACTACTGGCACCGATTTTTCAGTCATCAGCCGGATTTGAACTACGACAATCCGCAAGTCCGCGAAGAGATGTGGGACGTCATGCGCTTCTGGCTGAACCTGGGCGTGGACGGTTTCCGGCTGGATGCAGTCCCGTATCTGGTCGAACGCGAAGGCACCAACTGCGAAAATCTTCCCGAGACCCACGGCGTACTTAAGGACCTGCGGGCCCGCTTGGATAAAGAATTTCCTGGACGCATGTTGCTGGCAGAAGCGAACCAGTGGCCGGCAGATCTGCTGCCGTACTTCGGCAATGGCGATGAGTTCCACATGGCATTTCATTTTCCGCTCATGCCGCGCATGTTCATGGGGGTGAAACTCGAGGACCGCAAGCCTATCACGGAAATTCTGAAGCAGACGCCGGCGATTCCCGACACCTGCCAATGGTGCCTCTTCCTCCGCAACCACGACGAACTCACGCTCGAAATGGTCACCGACATGGAACGCGATTACATGTACGACGAGTATGCCAAGGAAAAGGCGCAACGGCTGAACCTGGGCATTCGCCGCCGCCTGGCTCCGCTGCTCGACAACGATCGCCGCAAGATCGAGCTGATGAATGGCATGCTGATGTCTCTGCCGGGGACGCCCATCATCTATTACGGTGACGAGATCGGCATGGGCGACAACGTAAATCTCGGCGACCGAAATGGCGTCCGCACGCCTATGCAGTGGAGCGGCGGCTGGAATGGAGGATTTTCAACCGCCGATCCCGAAACGATTTACGCCCCGCTGTTGTTGAATCCGGTGTACGGTTTTCAAGCGACCAATGTGTCATCGCAAAGGCGTTTCGATCACTCGCTGCTTTCATGGATGAAGCTCTTGATCCGAGTGCGGAAGGCCAGCCCGGTGCTGAGTCGCGGCACCATCGAGTTCCTGTATCCGGCGAACCATCGCGTGTTGGCGTATCTTAGAAAACTTGAAAACGAGACCGTGCTGGTGGTCAACAATCTTTCCAGCAAGGCGCAGGCCGTGGAGCTGGATTTGAAAACCTATCGCGGAAATATTCTCATAGAGATGTTCGGACGCAACATCTTCCCGCGAATCGGCGAGTTGCCGTATTTGCTGACGCTGGGACCATATCAGTTTTATTGGTTTAGGCTGAGAAGGATTTGACTGTAGAGACGTAGCTCCGCTACGTCTGCAGACGTTGCAAGCAATGTCTGTACAGTGGGAGATCTCGTTTTGCCCGAAACTTCCATCCTTTCCGACGATTTTATCCGCGAGCTGATCAACGTCGGCGAAGTGGACATCCTCGTCGGAGTGCCCACTTACAATGACGGCCGCACCGTCGGTCAAGTCGTGCAAGCGGTCCGCGCTGGCCTACTGCAATATTTTCCCCGTGAACGCGCGGTCATCATCAATGCAGACGGAGGCTCGCGCGACGGGACGCAAGACCTGGTCCGTGCAGCGTCTATCAGCGACTTAAGTGTCGCCCCTGACGTTCATGCGTTGCGGACTTTGCACAGCATCAGCACGCACTACGAAGATGGCCCGGCCAGCGGAATTGCTCTACGCACAATCCTAGCCGCGGCTGACCTTCTTCAGGCCAAGGCTTGCGCGATCGTGGCTCCGGACTCTACAACTCTGGAGCCATTGTGGGTCGAACGATTGCTGCGCCCTCTTTTACGCGATGGACGAGAGCTGGTGTTGCCGGTTTACCGCCGCCACAAATTTGAAGGCCTGCTGATCCGGAACCTGGTTTACCCCATGACTCGCTCTATTTACAGATGTCCGGTGCGTGAGCCATACCCTGCCGATTTCGCCTTTTCCGGCGCGCTTGGCAGCCGCTTTCTCGCGCAGGACATCTGGACACAGGAGCAGGGTCGCCACGGAACCGAGTTGTGGCTTGCGGTCTCTGCGATTGTTGAGCGATCCAAGATACTGCAGTGTTTTCTGGGCGCCAAAACGCGATC
>QHZV01000264.1:0-1484 GCA_003224785.1 Acidobacteriota bacterium | reverse complement strand
GCATGGAGTTCGCCGCGCGAACCGCTCGAGGCGCCCTGCATGGCCTGCGAGCCGACTGTGAGCCTCGAGCACTCGCGGCTGAACCGCAAGCGGCTGCATCAGATGTTTGCATTCGGCGTCACTGAGTTAGAGCCGGTCTTTTTGTCCATTTTGTCGCAGCCCACGTTCGACGAGTTGAAGCGGCTGGCAAAGCTTCCGGAAGAAAAATTTGAGTACAAGGAAGATCTCTGGGTACGCACGGTGTACGAATTCGCATCCGCCTATCACCAAGCGGTGATTGGCCGTGATCACATTGTGCAGGCTTTGGTGCCGTTATTTAGAGGAAGAGCGCACACCTTCTTGACCGAGAATCGGGACGCTTCGGCCGACGAGGTTGAGGCGAACATCGAATCATTGTGTAAGACGTTTGAGCGCGACAGACCATACCTGCTCGAGTCTTGGCAGGGGAGGAAGTGAGGTTAGCTATGTGGCAGAACTTCATCAATGAATTAAACCGAACCATGCACGAGATCGTCGGGGGCCTGGGACGCTTCCTTCCGCGATTTTTCGAAATGCTGACGCTGGTGGTCATCGGCTGGCTGATCGCATGGGTCCTGCGAGCGGTAGTGCGCAGCGTGTTGCGCATTACGCGCTTCGACAAATTGTCGGAGCACACCGGCGCTGCTTCCCTTTTGCGAGGAGCGGAACTGCCTGCGCCCACGGAAATGTTGAGCCGTTTTGTTTTCTGGGTGGCATGGCTGGGATTCATTCTGGTCGGAGTGAACGTGCTTGGCATCGTGGGCGTGGAACAGCACATTTCGAACTTCTTTGGATTCCTACCCCGATTGTTTGCGGCGCTGTTCATCCTGTTTTTTGGATTGCTGGCCGCAAGCTTCTTTTCGCGCGCAGCCTTGTTGGGGGGCGTGAATGCTGATCTGCCATCGCCGCGACTCGTGAGTCTGGCCCTGCGGACGATGATGATTCTGTTCGTCCTTTCGATGGCATTTGAAGAAATCGGCATCGGTTCCGAGACCGTGCTGATTGCCTTCTCGTTGACCTTCGGCGCGCTGATGCTGGGATTGGCGCTGGCTTTTGGCCTGGGAGGAAAAGACCTGGCGCGCAAGTATCTCGAAAGAAGATTCGCCCGCGAGGAGCCCCCCGCCGAGCACGCCCACGATCACGAGGACGAGTTATCCCCGCTGTAAACAGCAGGTCAACTCTTGATAGTGTTCGTCCGGTCGTCCCAATAAACAGCGCTGTTGCGGAAATATGACTCATTAGCCATGTGGCACGCGAGCGCCGCGTGATGGCCAAATACAGCATCCTCAGTTACGGGCTTGCGCGATTTCACCGCCTGAAAAAAGTTCCATAAGTGCGGCTTTAACTCGTCGAACTCCACACTCTTAAAGACCATTGTTTCCACAACTGGCTCATGACCAACAGCAGGCTCGTGCTCAGCGTGCCAGCGCTTAATGTAGGCCTCTCGCATCGCACGAGGAAAGCCA
>QHZV01000263.1 GCA_003224785.1 Acidobacteriota bacterium | reverse complement strand
CCACAAAGGCAATTGGGCTTCACTTGTCCTCTGGGGACGAAATCAAAGCTTGCAGGACGGCAATGTAGGGAATTCTTATCTGCTGGAATCCACCCTGAAGTTCGGCACAAAAAACAATGTCTGGGCCCGCATTGAAAATGCTGATCGCACCAACGAGCTTCTGCTGGGAGAAAATCCGTTGCCGCCCGGCTTCACCGAGCGTTACTTCACGCGAGTCCAGGGCTTCACGCTTGGATACAATCGCGAGTTGGGACGCATGCAGCATTTTTCCACTGCACTGGGCGGGCAATTGATGTGGTACGGAGTGCCAGATGTTCTGAAGCCGAGTTATGGCTCGCATCCGGTCGGGATCGCGGTGTTCTTGCGGGTCCGGGTGAAATAAAAGGCGGTCAGGTGTCTTAGGCGGTTCCTGCACTAATGATCGCGCCCAGATACGTAATTTCGCATCCAAAAGTCCGTAGAATCAGTTAGCTGCAGGACAGCAACAAATTTCCTACTCTGGCGTTTATATACACATTGGGATTGCATCCTAAAATGCTGCAACGCGACGCCACTCGCCGCAAAATAAAGCCTCCTAAGCGATCGTAAAAGCGGAGGCACACAGAGGAGACATGATGAATATCTCGCGAATGTTTAGAGTTTCATTGTTCGCGCTTATGCTTTTGGCGATCCCTGCTTCTTCATTCGCCGGCGTGTTCATACAAGTAGGATTTGCGCCTCCGGCGCTGCCGGTTTATGAACAGCCGGCCTGCCCGGGCGATGGCTACATTTGGACTCCCGGTTACTGGGCTTACGGCCCGGTTGGCTATTACTGGGTGCCTGGAACATGGGTGATGGCGCCCGAGCCCGGATTTCTTTGGACTCCTGGTTATTGGGGATGGGGCGGAGGTTTCTACGCATGGCATCCTGGATATTGGGGCCCGCACATCGGCTTTTATGGCGGCGTGAACTACGGCTATGGATATTTCGGCCACGGTTATGAAGGCGGATACTGGAGCGGTCGCACCTTCTATTACAACCGCAGCGTGAATAACGTAACCGTCACCAACGTTCACATCTATAACAAGACCGTCAACAACATGACCGTGAATCGGGTGAGCTTCAATGGCGGCAACGGTGGTATCAACGCCCGCCCGGGTCGCGATGAAGAGATCGCCGCCCGTGACCGTCACATTGACGCCACTGGAGTACAGCGGAAGCACCAGGACATGGCGAGGGAAAACCGTGATCTGTGGGCTTCGAACAATCATGGACGTCCAGCGATTGCCGCTACCGAGCGGCCGGCTGACTTTCATGGCCGTGTAGTCCCTGCGAAAGAAGGTGGGCCGGAGTATCGGCAGCCCGAAAATCGCGGCGCGAATCGCCCGGAAAACCGTGGGAAAGAGAACCGTCCGGAAAATCGTGGCGCGGAAAATCGCGGCATGAATCGCGAAAACAATCGCGACATGAATCGTGGAGTGCCGCGTCCGCAGAATTCCGAGCGCGGGAACATGGACCGTCCAGCAGAGCGTGAACAGAATAATCGCGGTGGACGGCCTGAAAACACTGCACGACCTAACGATCGTGGACAGGAGAACCGGCCTGCGAATCGCGTGGAAGAAAACCGCCGTCCCGAGAATCGGGTTCAAGAAAATCGGGCACCCGAAAATCGGCCGTCCGAGAATCGCGGGCAACGCATGGACCGCCCGAACAATTCACGGAACGACAATGCTCGTCCGCACGAGAATGGGCAGCGGCAGGAAAAGCAGCAGAAGGAAGACAAAAAACCGCATTGAATTTTTGACAACCTGTAGCGGGTTGGGCTGGCCATACGCCAGCCCAATTTTTTGCCGCGCTTGACTTACATCGCAACTGCCTTTCCAATGGATGTTGCGGAACGAAGACCCCTCCCGCAATCATTCAATCTTACAAACAGGAGCAATGAATGTCCGCACCAAGCCGTCGTCCTGAGATTCGCCGTCGCCGAACAAGGAAAGAGAAAATTCAGAAGTTACGAAAACAGCTCACCGCCGCTGGTGGAGAGGCTGATCGCACGCGCATCTCGGGCAAGCTTGCGAAGTTGGCCCAGAAGTCGCCGGGCGAGCCAATCGTTAGACCGTAAGATTGCCAGATAAGTTTCTGTGATTTTTCGATGACCAGAACGACTGACGCGGCGCAAGCCCCGCGCAAGAACTCATCATCCAGTGGCGGCTTCAGGGTGAGCGCCGAACGACCTCACAGCTTCTTCCGTTGAGTCGTAAATCTCAAACAACTGGTCCACATGGGTTTGCGTCAACACTCGGCGCGCGATCGGAGAGAGCGCTGCAACCTTGATCTCCGCGTCGCGATGGCGCGCGGAAATGAACGACGCGACAAGCGTTCCAAGACCGCTGCTATCAATATGCGCGACCCACGCCAGGTTCAGCACGATTCCCTTGGTTTCGTTTAGCAGACCGATGATTGCGGCTCGTAGATCATCCGATTCTTCGCCAAAAACAATGCGACCGCGGCAGCGGACCACCGCAATGTCGTCCGTTCTGGAAATATCCAACTGTAGGGACATGAGGACCTCGGCCCGTAATCATTCCAGCAGGAAACCTGAGAAGAGGCGCGCTACCTAATTAGTATAAGCCTAAGTTCCAGCGTGAGATCGTCGTGATGTTTCCTGTGGCGTTGCTTTACGCCCGCGCCGCAGACGCAAGAACGAAGATGGCACCCACTAACAACAGAGGCTTGGGCAGCCTTCTCAAAATTTGCCATGCTACGAAGCTCATCGGCAATTCCTCCGGGCGAGATTACCGGCGATCATCCGGACTTTGGCAAGCAAGAACCGATTTTGGCAAGAGAAGATGTCAAATAAATCTGAGTTTGACTGGACGGCGGGATTCTAGGACAAACCTTATCGGACAGCAAGAGCACACTTGTACAAGCTGTCCCATTGCCGCTAACTGGTTTCGGCAAATGAATTAGGCTTGTCGTGTGGCACGAACCAGCGTTGCGGACTATCTGCTTGATTTCGAGCGGCTTGGGAGCGAGCAAGCCTACGCCGAACCGCAGGGGTATCGCCTGCATCGCGAGAGCTACGCTTCAGTCGCTGCCACCGCATTCCGTTTCGCCCGCGAACTCAACGTTC
The DNA here is from genome assembly GCA_003224785.1 of Acidobacteriota bacterium. Lineage (GTDB taxonomy): Bacteria > Acidobacteriota > Terriglobia > Terriglobales > Acidobacteriaceae > Gp1-AA145. The sequence goes on along the minus strand of QHZV01000263.1, from coordinate 3,994 downwards.
GGCAGATTCTCAAAGGCGAGCGCGTCGTACTCTGGGGACCGAATTCCGCCGCGTGGGTTGCGGCATTTCTGGGATGTGCGAATCGCGGCGTAATCGCCGTGCCCATGGATGATGCGGCTTCTCCGGATTTTGTAGTTCGGGTCTTCCATCAGGTGGGCGCGCGCCTTCTCGTCTGTTCTCGCGACCACGCGCAACCGGGATTGCCCACATTATTCTTCAAAGGCTTTCAGAGTGCTTTGAGCGCACAGTCCCCAGCGGCATTGGCCTCCGAAAACGTTAGCTCTGACGATCCACTAGAAATTGTGTTCACCTCCGGCACCACCGCCGAGCCCAAAGGCGTAGTCATCTCTCATGGCAACGTGCTGGCGAACGTTGCGCCACTTGAACAGCAGATTGCCGGATATTCCAAATTCGCGCGCCTGGTGCATCCGCTACGCTTTTTAAACCTGCTGCCGCTGAGTCATGTCTTCGGCCAGTTTCTTGGAATTTACCTGCCGCCGCTTTTGCGGGGCACAGTCTTGTTTCAGGAATCGCTGAAGCCTGGCGACGTAATCAGTACGATTCGAACGCGATTTGGACGACACAGGGAAGCTCGCGAAATTCCGCGAGGATTATGCCGCCGCGGAAGGCGAACACTTTCTGCGCCGCTGGTGGATGTTCCGCCGCATTCATCAGAAATTTGGATGGAAGTTCTGGGCGTTTATTTCCGGCGGGGCAGCCCTTGATCACGAGACCGAAGAATTCTGGCGACGGCTCGGTTTCGCTGTTATTCAAGGATACGGGCTCACTGAGACGACTTCGCTCATTAGCGTGAATCATCCTTTTAAAGTGGGCAAAGGCTCGATCGGTAAAGTGCTCGCAGGTCGGGAGGTCAAACTTGCTGACGATGGAGAAATTCTGGTGCGCGGCAGCGGAGTGGCGACGGGCTACTGGGGCGGAGACGGTTTGCAGCCGGTCGCAACGGAAGAAGGCTGGTATCGAACGGGTGACATCGGTGCGCTGGACTCGGAAGGCAATCTTTTTTTTAAGGGCCGCAAAAAAGAGGTAATCGTCACTCCCGCAGGGATGAATATTTATCCCGGCGACCTAGAAAGAGTGCTCAAAGAATTGCCGCAGATAAAAGACGCAATAGTCGTCCCTTTGAGCATGAACGGCAACGCCGAGCCCTGCGCGGTGCTGATATTGCGACATGCGAGCAATCCAGCCAGCGTCGTCGAAAATGCCAATCATAAGCTCGCGGAGTATCAACGCATTCGCCGGTGGGTGGTCTGGCCTGACGAAGACTTTCCGCGCACCTCGACGCAAAAACCGCGGCGCGCGGAAATCACCCAGAGCGTCGCGAACATGATGGCCACGAATGCGTCCGCAGCGAATGAGACCAAAACGCCGCAGAGTAGCACTGCTCTAAAAGATTTGATTTCGCGGATCTCCAAACGCGCAAGTCTTGAGCTGAACGAAAATGTCCGCCTTGATTCCGACTTGAATCTCAGTTCGCTAGATCGGGTTGAGCTGCTTAGCGCGCTCGAAGACCGCTATCAAATTGATTTGAGTGAAACCAGGTTTTCATCCGCAAGCACGGTCGGCGACTTGGACCGTATGCTGAAAGGCGGCCCGGTCTCACGGGTCGTCTATCACTACCCTGCATGGGCCCAGCGTTGGCCGGTCAGCTGGATTCGCTTTCTGATTCACTATCTCTTGCTGCGTCCGGCTGTTTTCTTACTGGGCTGGCCGCGCATTAAGGGACGAGAGAACTTGCGCGGGCTGAACGGCCCCGCGCTGGTGGTCTGCAATCACATCGGAGACGTTGACGTAGGCTTTGTTCTCACCGCGCTTCCCTTCCGCCTGCGTCATAAGCTGGCGACTGCAGCTGGGGGAGAAGCGCTTGAAGCATTGCGCACTCCGCCGCCGGGTCGCAATCTGTTTATGCGAATGTTTGATCGGCTGGAATGGTTCCTGGGCGTCTCGCTCCTCAACGTTTTTCCCCTTCCCCGCGAGGGTGGCTTCCGCGAGAGCTTTGCCTTTGCCGGAGAGTCGGTTGATAACGGCTACAGCATTCTGGTCTTTCCCGAAGGGCACCATACAACTGACGGCAAGATTCGGCCATTCCGGTCAGGAATCGGTCTGTTGGTCAACAACTTAGGGATTCCCGTCATCCCCATGCGCATTGATGGGTTATTTGAGTTGAAGAAAGCAGGAAGAAGAATGGCGCGACCGCACCAGGTCTCAGTCAAGATCGGCAGTCCAGTCTTTTTTGAATCAGGGCGCGATCCGGCGCAAATTGCACAGGAGCTTCAGAGTATTGTGGAACGGCTCTGAAACTCGCGAAACTTCACAGTTTCAACAGGTTATCAACACCACTAAGTCTGAAATCTACATGTTTTACCTGATGGACTCACGTTACTGGTTACTTCCGGAATGTATCTAAGGTCTGTCGGTCCATTGTCCGCCGCTCGCCACTCTCGCAGGCTCTGCTTGACCGCATGGTATCTGCCCACCTGATGTTCTCGGTCCTACCTTTGTCCTAGCCGCCCGCTGCGGCAGGAGAACGAAAACCCCCATGCGCACGAATTGCAAGGCTTCCCTGTTCGTTGCCATTTTCCTTTGTCTCACCGCGACTCTGGCGTTTGCCCAGCATTCTGCAAAGGGCAAAGCCGCAGAAGACGCAACCACAGCGTTGCTGCAGATGCACTCGTCGTATCAGCAGGCAAGCGCCACCCAAAAACAGCAGCTTCTGACGCAGTTCACGGCATTGGCCGCACAGCGCGAGCAGCTCCTGCTTTCGCTGATGCAGTCGAATCCCGGTGACGTTCTGCGCGTTGCAATTCCAAACAACGTCAGCCACACCATGCCACGGACAGTGAAGCAACACGTTGAGCAATCCGTGACCGCGCAGGGCGTTCTGGAAGTCCTCTACGAAATGCAGGGAACCCCCGACAAGACGACCGGCGCGGTGATGCACCATTTCTTGAATTCATCCAACGGCCGCCTGGGATTGCATTTTGCAGGCTCTGCCCCCACTCACCTGCTGACCGGTTCGGTAGTCAAAGTTCACGGGGTGAAGGTGAATAGCGAGCTGGCCCTGGCATCAGGCGCTAACAGCAATACCAATACCAGCTTGCAGACAGTCACCGCCGCCTCCGCCCCAGCCACCTCGGGCGCGGTCAACACGCTCGTCATGATGGTCAATTTCCAAGATAATCCCAGCGCCCAGCCCTGGACCGCAGCCGCAGTCCAGAACATGGTCTTCACGCAGACCAGCAACTGGGATATGGAGAATTCATTCCAGCATACGTGGCTGACCGGAGATGTTGCCGGCTGGTTCACGGTGCCAGTCGCGAGTACGAACTGCGACACTGCTTCGATCAAGTCCGACGCACTCGCCGCCGCGCAGTCGGCCGGTTATAGCTTGTCGAGCTATTCGCATTACATCTATTTGATGTCCAGCAACACTGGCTGCAGCGCGTGGTGGGGCCTGGCTACGATCGGTGGCGGTGACGTGTGGGTTAATGGACAATACAACATTGCCGTTCACGTCTTCGCACACGAGATGGGCCACAACTTCGGGCTTTATCACGCCCACACTGTAGACTGCGGAACGCAAGTGATCTGCAGCAGCGGCAATTTCAGCGACTACGGTGATGGCTTCGACACCATGGGCGCCTCCACGTACAGTGCGCCGCACTATGACGCATTTCACAAGGAACAGCTCGGCTGGTTGAACAGTGGCGGACAGCCGCCGATCACACCCGTCACTTCGAGCGGCACCTATCAACTGAGCCCGACCGAGGTCCAGGACAGCAATCCGAAAGCGCTGAAGATCCTGCAGTCCGGAACTACGAACACCTACTACTACGTGGAACTCCGCCAGGCGCAGGGGTTCGATAGCTTCCTTTCCAACTATTCCGACGTGATGGGCGGGGTTGTATTTCACTCCGCGAGTCCGTCGAATGCGAACAGCAGCGACTTGCTCGATGTAACTCCGAGCAGCCCGGCT
>QHZV01000262.1 GCA_003224785.1 Acidobacteriota bacterium | reverse complement strand
AAGTCCCAGACAAGCCTGAATCAGCAGAAATGGGGCTGCCGCGGCCCAAGCCTGCGGAGAGCATGCAACCGGATATAACGTGGGACCTTCGCCAGGGCCCTCGCGCTCAAGCCCGCAAAACAGTTCAGGAAGACGGCGAAGTTCCATTGCGCTGCTTGCGTCCAGCAATGCCAACAGAATTTTCCCGGCCAGCTTCTTGAAACCGTACGCGGCAAGCCCGGTTG
>QHZV01000261.1 GCA_003224785.1 Acidobacteriota bacterium | reverse complement strand
CTGGCGCCGGCAGTCTTCGCGCCGTACACGTAGCTCTGGACTTCGCAGAGCGCAACTGGCGGTTCGGCAATCGCGCCGTCGGAATGGAAAACCGAATCATTGGAATCTTTCCATCCTTGTTGAATCAGGCCCTTGTTTCCATGCGCCGCATATTCCACAAATCCGTCCCCGTCCACATCGCCGTACTCATCCATCCACTCCAATGCAGCCTGAATGTTAGGCCATAAACTCTCGATCAGAGCGCGGTCACCTGTCCGGTCGTAGTACGCGCCCGCCAACATGACAAACAGCGGAGTTGCGTCAACCGTTCCGTAATATCGTCCGAACGGGACCTCTCGCAAATTTGCCATTTCGCCGTGTCGCAATTCATGCAAAATCTTGCCCGGCTCAGCTTCGTTCTCAGGATCAACTTCGGTCGCCTGTGTTTCCGCCAGGAATTGAAGTACGCCGCGAGCCAATGTGGGGTCAATCCACAGCGTCTCCAGCGCCGTAATGATTCCGTCTCTCCCAAACACCGTGCTAAACCACGGCACGCCCGCATAAGGGTAATGCTTTTCACGATTGCCAATCGTCATCATCTGGACATCGTCGCGGGACCGCCTGATCCAGTCATTGAAACGGGAGTTCGAGCTGACAACTCTGGGAAACGAGGTTGCGGCGACCTTCATTTCCCCGTTTGCGCTCCGCATTGCTTGAAGATAGGCAGCGCTTCGGCTTCTATCTTTTCCATTTTCACAAGAAGTTTGAAAAGTAAAAACAACAGCCTCCTTGGGCTGTAGTTCCGCCGAGAAGCTCATTTTCCTGGGGCCGACTGCGATGGGCGAGGGGGTGCAATGGATCCGGGTGCGTCGGGTTATTCCGTCCAGCCCTTCATAACCCAGCAACACACAGTCAGGCCCGGTCTCCGGTTCCAGGTATCGCCCTCGACGCTTTCGCTGCATGCCTCGGACCTCGAAGATATCGGCAAAATCCGCAGCGAAGAAAATGCTCAGCGGCACGACCAGACTCTGCATTCCGTAATTGACCAGCTTCAGTTCCTCGTAGCACACCTGTCGCCAGAGGAACCTCGAGCGCAGCAAATGCAACGTGCCCCTGTGAATGGCGACAGAGTGGCCCTGCGAAACGTCCAGATTTGCGAGATCGGCAGTAAAAAGGAAATTGTTCGGCTCAATGGTCGAGCTCAGCAATAAAGGTGGTGCGTTCCACAAGTTCACCACCAGTTCTGAGAGGTGGCGTGTGCCATCGCAGAACAGTCCGTGTTCGCCCAGGCCGCTGGATTGAATATTTCCCAGACGATCGAATACCGCAAACGTGTCCCCATACTTCAGAACACGGAAGTGATCGTCGCGAGGCGGTGATTTGGTTGCTATGTAGTATTGCTGGGAGACGTTAACTTCATCCAATTGAGAACTCCGCTGGAGGTCGGCGTCTTTTTTCGATTCGTCAACCAATCGTAAATGGTGAGATATTCTTTTGCCATTCGATCTGCTGTGAAGTGTTGTTCGAAGTGTTTCCTAACCTTCTTGCGGTCCAGGCGGTCGATCTTTTTCACTGCTTCGGTCGCGCCGGCCACATCCGACACAATGTACCCGGTGACCTCATTTGCCACCACTTCGGGGACCGCCCCAAATTGGTATGCGATCGCCGGCGTTCCACATGCCATTGCTTCAATCATGACTAGTCCAAAAGGTTCGGGCCAGGAAATTGGAAATAACAATGCTGCGGCGTTTCCAAGGAAATCGTTTTTTTGCGGAAAGCCTACTTCGCCTACGAATTCCACATCCGAGCTATTAAGCATTGGGCGAATACAGCTGTCGAAGTATTCCTGGTCCGCTTTGTCAATTTTGGCAGCGATTTTGAGCGGCATGCCTGCGGCACGAGCGATCTCAATGGCACGGTCCAATCCCTTCTCGGGTGAGGTCCTCCCAAGAAATGCTAAATATTGCCCTGAACCGCGGTGAAATTTGTAATTGTCCTTCGGAATACCATGGTGAACTGTGCCTTGCCAGTTCGCTTGCGGAAGTGGATCGCGCTGCGCATTGGAAATGGAAACCACTGGCATGTCGCCGTAGATGTCATACAGAGGCACCAGGTCCGGAATATCTAACCTTCCATGCAGGGTCGTGACGTGGGTGTAACGTTCGCGTTTGCTTAGAGGGTAGTGCAAGTAGTCAATGTGGAAATGGATGATGTCAAACTCTTCTTTCAACCGGAGCACGTGTTCCATCAGAACAAAATGATGCGCCAAATCATCAACGGAAACCGGAGAGAGCCGCAGCGACTCGGCGCAAGCCGGTACTAGCCGTGCTGTAGTCATGGAATCGCCGCTGGCAAATAAGGTCACATCGTGTCCGAGACGGACAAGTTCCTCAGTGAGCCAGGAAACTACTCTCTCTGTACCACCATAAAGTTTGGGGGGAACGCTCTCGAATAGTGGCGCGACCTGAGCAATTCTCATGACGGTGGACCATCTTCCATCTTCTTTTATCGTGTTGTATCGCGCGGAGAGCTCCACCTTGAGCAGCTTGCGGTTTTACTATGGCAAGCAAGGCAGGACAGCGAACACGAAGCAGCTCCGCGGCGCGACTGCAAGTACCTATAATTCAATAGCTTACAGTGTGGGCCGTGAATAGGCCATCCGGTAATTACTGTAACTGTCTTACGTGTTTCCCCAGCTTTGCTTACCACACACCCTTGTCGCTTCCCGTGAAGCGATAAGCGAGCAGTGCTGAAACCGCTAAAGGCGGGAGCAAGGGAAGGCGTTTTATGGCACGCAGATCGCGGTGTCGGCCCGCCGCAAACAGTTGCGAGCTGTACAGCGCGGCTGCTGGAACCACGGGGACCCGCAGGAAAGTGTTTCGGAATTGGACGCGCAACTCGCGCGAGTAGGCGGCCGCGGTAACTTCACTCGGTAGATCAACGCGTCCGCCATATCGCTTCACATATTCAGAGACGAGAACCAGGAAGCTGGCGACGCCTGGCCAAATACTGCCGAGTTCCGCACCTTGGCGAAGTTCTGCAAAATTCACGGCTCCGCCATTGAGCAGCTCAGCCATGTCTGCCATGTCGCAAAGCCGAAAGTAAAAGTGACGATACATTCGCTGCAGCGTAGAAATCAGGATCCGTTCCTCTGGAGCCGGAACCGGAAACGTGTGCTCGTTCACGATTTTCGTGACGCTGCACTCCGGCAATCCCGGCACACGGAAATTCCACTTATTGGCCAGCTTGTCTCCCCAGCTGCGGGGTTCTTCCTGCGCCTGAAGCTTTTGGCGCATCACCCGGATGACCTGCTCCGACGTGCAGCTGGTGTAGAGATCGAGGTCAGATCCCAGGTCAGGCCAATGGTCCAGAGACTTGATCACGCACACTGGGCAGCCGGAGTCCTGCAGGCACCGAATAATTGCAGACAGCCATTCGACTGCATTCGCGATTCGCTTCTCCTCGGCTTCGAGCGCTGATTCGCACCATTCTTCAAGCGGGGTTTTAGCGGCCTGGTGTGCGATGTTGGCTAGTACGCGGAATGCGCGCACAGTAACGTGATGCTTGTCAGCAAGGCCGCTTAGCTCTTGAAATTGATCTTCGCGCGGAGGCAGTTGCTCTTTCAGATCAGCGGGCGGGGAAGCGGACTCGTCCCGAATACCAGCGAACATCAGCTTAGACAGCAAATCTATATGGCGATGATCAGAAGTGTGGTTTTTCACACGTGCCCCAAACTGATTTCGATGTACGCTGGCCTTCCCAAGTTGGTCATTGAGGTGGTGGTGGAGACTGTTGCTGCGCGACCTGGTTCTGGTTTTTGCAATCCGAAATCCCGGTTTCGATCTGTGTGCCTTCTTCGTAATCGTTCCAGGTTGCCAGCATCACAAACGGCATTGGGCGCTCGGGATCGTTATGTTGATGAAATTCCTTGAGAGTATCTTCAAATGTCTGTCCGCAGCGGCGATCCATCTTACGGTTCAAGCTCCAGGAAGCTTTACGGTCGTCAAACCCGGGCCAGATGCCGCCCACAACAATTTTCCCCGGCCGCTGTTCCATTCTGCGATAGAACGTGTCTAGATATTCCTTGCCCCAGTCGTGCGTATCCGGAGGCGTGCGATGGCTTACGTGTACCCAGGCGTAAAACCCGTCAAAGTCGTGGGCATATTGCGCGGGTGGCTCGTCTTTGTAAATAAGAATTGGTGGGTTCTCCCATTGGTTGACTGCCTCGCGCACACGGTCCCAATTTGTGCGGCCACGCTTTGGGAAAATGAAAATGACTGGACGCCCCTGATATGTGATGTACGCTCCGCGATCCGGCGCTTCGGGACCAATGTAATTGCGATAGGCCTTCTCGAACGCCTGAAGCGCGTCGTCGGTCGCCGTGCCGTTATCGTCAGGAACTTCGTCGTACATCAGACAAACCTTATAGTTGTTCTCGGCCGCAACCCGCTGCAGCAGAGCATAACTACGATCTTCAAACGGTCTGCGGTCTCCGTACCAATCAACTGCAAAGCCGTAGATCCCCATGTTTCTGGCTTTTAGAATTTGATTGCGAAGCACATTTGGGTCCATGGTCGAATACCCCACATTAATGTGCTTGCGGTCACCAAACCACGGCTGATAGTCAGCGAGGATCCGCGCCTGCTCCTGTAGTGTAGGCAAAGGTCCGTTCGCCACTTGGCGGACTCCATGAGAGCAACCGATGGTTTCGGCAATCAAGAGAGTAGCGCCAATTGCCAATAGAAACGACCAAGGACGTCGCATAACCAGACAAACACTCCTCCATTCAGTTTGATGTGCTGAATGGTATGCAATAGATTCTGTAGGTGGACTAAGGCTTCGCGCCGGTCGAGGCTTGCAAGTCGCGCACTAGCCAGCGGTCCGCTCCGGGAGTCATGATGACCATGTACTCGAGACTCACCGGCTCCTGATAAATAACTTTGCCGCCATCGCTGACCTCAACATCGAATTTCGCGTGGTCACGAAGTTCCATTACGTCGCCACCCGGTGAATAAAAAATTGCCTCTAACGTGTGCCCGCCGTCCTGATATCGAGTACGCAGGCCGGACTTGATTTGCGAACGCACCCGCTGAGTCAAATCCTGTTTGGCCAACCCCGTGAAGTAGCCGTCGAGCAAGCCGGGACGGTTCTCCTCGAGCGCCTGTTCCATCGTCTGCCACGCCAATGCGTAGTCACGAGGAAGGCTCTTGCTGGTGAGGTCTTCAATCTGGCGGGGGCCGAGGTCTTCTGCATGCAACTGCACTCGCGGAACAGCTTCCTTCGCCAACACTCGCACATCACGGACCAGAACTACGCAGGCAAATGCCAGCAGCAGAAAAGCGATCGACCCCAGCCGCAGTGCTGTTCTCTGCGGTCCCGAGGGGTTCTCTGCTGACTCTGCCGTTAAAAGCTTTTGATCGGTAGATAAAGTCATTCTCCGCCCGCGACCTCCAATTCATTCCCGGTCACGACCCCTGAGGCAACCGTGATTTTGGCCTGGCCTTGTATGGGCAATTCAACTTTCGCAATCCCGCGCTTGATAGGCACATCAACCGTTGCTTTTCCGGCTGCGTCCATCTTTGTGAAGCTCACAACCGTGCCATCGGGAACAGAATTGCCAGAGCAATCCTTAACCGGATCGGTCTCGATCACCCGCAAATTTCAGGCGTCCGCGGCCACTTGTTGCACTATTCGTACTTCGTTGGCCTTACCTATGGAGGCACCTAAACGCGCCGGTCCTTCTTTCTTCGCGGAACTGAGACGCACCCACTCCACACCATTCTCAGAATTTCGCGTAGCCGAAATTTCTTTTCCGTCTTTCGGTTGCACGCTGAACTTTACGGCTTCAGGCTTGAGCACGAAATTATGGAAATTGTCTTGAACAAAGGCGACCGCGCTGATTCGGTTCGGGCTATCAACTGGAACGCGCGACGGGTGCACGAGGAAACTCAAACGGTTGGGCGCCGCTGGATTGACCAGAAATCTGGCGGACGAGCATCCGTCAGAGGCGCAGAGCACCGCACTGTAAACGCCCGCGTGCTCCAATTGCTCTGAGTCAACCGTGATGTCGGTCCCGGCTTGAACCTTTCGTTTGTTGGCCATCGTCGGCCCGAGCAAGTAAAAAGTTGCGTCTCCCGAACCGCTGCTGGGTATCGTGATCGAATTACCGGCAGCGACCTGGGCGGGCGGATGGATCTCCGCAGCCCCAGCCAGCGTGGCGAATAACACTATCAAAATTGAAAACGCGTTTCGCATGCTTACGTGGTCAGCTCGAAGTGGTTCACGATCACCCGATACGTCTGTACATTCTTCGCAACATCCGGCGGCAGATCTACGGCAAACGGCACCGGCGTCTGAGGTAGGAGCGCCTGCGCCACATATCCGTCTGATACCCAGATCACCTTCCCGTTGCTGTCGTAGTAAGCGGCAATGACGTGCGGAATGCTCACGATCTGGCCACTCTGATTCGTCAGTTTGCCGCTCAACACTTTCTTGCCCAGCGCATTTGTCTCCAATTTCTGCTGATCAATCGCGATCACCGGATCGGCGCTGGCTGCAATCAGAAGTGCCTTCGCATCCATGCGCACGTTCTTGATCTTGTCCAGCCGCATGTTGGGAAAATCAATGCGATAGGGCGAAACCTGGCGCGGAAGCAACGTATGCGCAATCTTGTCAAAGCTGCTTTCCTGCGCAAGTTCCTCATCATTTGGGCCTAAAAGCGTGGCACCCACATTCACATAGGCTGGCACCGAATCTTCGTTCACTACTTCTCCGACCAGCACAACACTGTCGGGCCGCTGAATTGCGTTCATCGAAACAATGCGTACTTGAGGGCTATCAACGTTCTGCACTCCCCAGTCATCGCCCGAGCCTCGGCTGATCACGTCCCAGCGCAGGTAGTTCACCGGAATGACCTGAGGCGGCAGCTTCGCGCGGCTGTCAACTGGCCACACAACCTTCCACGTGTCTCCGGTTCGTTGCACTCTCAAATCACGCGTGTCGTCGAGTGGTCCCACGCCGGTCGCATAATGGAACTTGGCACGCACTGTCGCTTCCTCATCGGTAGCGTGCAGCACCCCAATATCAAAACCCTCGAGCGATGAAATGGTGAGCAGGCTGCCGTAACTGCCGGTGAACTCGCGAATGAACGTGTTCTCGTCCACGTCATTGCGATTGGCAAGGCGGTTGTAAGCTGCGTCGAACTTGTGACTCTGGATTTGCGATAGCATCAGCCTCGCCGCTTGTTCGGGCGTGCTCGCCAACTGAAGGGCGCGTCGTTCCACACCACCAGACTGGAACCACGCAATGATGATCAGCACTACGGTCAGGACTGCAAGTGTCAGCAGCAGGACTCGTTTCATGAGCGGGCCTCCCGCACGTACGCGCCTTGTAGTTCGCGCTCCGGGAAGGGAAGAAGTATTTCCGAGCGTGCTCGGGCGCGATCAGGAATCAGGAACGCAAAAAGAATTGCCAAGATGCTGCTTGCGAGGGGCAGCGTTCCCCACAGCAGTCCTTCAAGCGCGGTGGGCATTGCGTCGGAGGGAATGGGCCGCGCGGGAGGCACATCTTCCTTCGACCAAACAGTAATCGTCCCCGACTCGTAGGTTTCCACTTTGCGCCAGCCAGCAAAGCTGATCAGCGGTTCGTAATACGGGTCGCGAATGAAAATGTATTTCAACCCATAATGGCTGGCATGGCGCAACATCATTCGCAGCGCTTCCATTCCTGAGGTGCCGAAATACTTGGCGCTAGTCAACTGCGCAGTCCCGTAATGCGTAAATTCCGGCAACAAACGAGCCGAGTTGTACTCGCCGTCAACGCTGTTGGCGTCGGTGTAAGTAGAGACCTTCGGCAAGGCATTGCCGAAACCGAGTGTGAGATATCGGTAGCGATCATGCCCATCGCGATTCAAGAAGGCGTCAACCGCGTCCACGTTGATATTGGCATTCGGAGAGAACGGAGTCACAGCCATCCAGCCCATTGGCAACAACAATGTGATCAACGCTGCGGTCGCAAATCCCAGCACCGCCCTCTTGCCGTGGCGCTCTATGACTTGTTCGGCGAATGCGCCTACCAGCGGCAGCACCATTAGCGCCGCCCACAGCGTGAAGCGCTCAAAGGTCAGAATGTCAAAGTACCGCCCCAGCAGAAACTTCGGAAGCGGCGTGGTTCCGCCGAGACCAAAAATGAACGTCACCCAAAAACCCAGCAGCAGTGGGCGGAGCCTTCGCCGGGCTGCCGCAAACGAGGCCACAAAAGGAAGTGCGACGATCAGCATTCCGTACGGAACAAAGAAATAGTTCGTGAGATAGGTCAGATTAAGCAGCAGATTCGACCGGCTAGCGTGAGGGATCGGCATCTGCTCGATTGGGTGCTTTATGATCGAAATCCAATAAGGAAGCAGAACAACAGCCAGGCCAGCGGCGCACAATCCGCCAAAGATCAGCGCACGAATAGTCACTGCGCCGGCATTTCTCTCTTCTCCTCGGTCGACTACTGCCAGCCACAGCACAGGAATCGCAAACAGCAACGAACCGAAAATCAGGGTTACGTGGTGGACCGCCCCGGCTGCCAAAACCAAAACCACGCCCTTCAGCAGTCCACGAAAGTCTGCCGTTCGTGACCAATCGTAAAAATACGGAAGTGCGAGCAAGTAAAGTGGCGCGGAGAGAGTAGTAGGCAGCTGCCCGGCAAAATAGACCAGGAAAATCATGGTCCCGACAAAAACGCTCAACAATGCCGCATAGCTTGCGGCCCGGTCGCTCACCCATAGCTGTGCAAATCTGTACACACCCACCGGTGTCAGGATCACGCCCGTCAACTGCACCAGCAGGTACGCCACATGCAGTCCGAAAATGTACGAGAGTAGGGCAATCCACTGGTGCGCCAGCGGTGGATAGGTCGTCTTAGTGTGACGCAAAGAAAATATGAAAGTTGGCGTCGTAGGAGTTCGTTATCGGCAGTTGCATGGCCAACAATGGGCCGTGAACTGCTAACGTCAGCAAAAGAATCAGCCGCAGTGGAATGGGCCGGGAAAAATAGGTGCTGTTCACGAGTGTGCCTTCCCTCCCCATGAGCATTTGAGTGGCGTTTGGATTCACTTAGCCACTCTAAGGTTTGCTGCCGGACCAGCGGTTTCTGAGTAGAAGGTTCTGCCAAGCTACTGGTATCAGCGGATTTGCACCGCCCGGCAATGGTCGGGAATCCAACCACGCCACCTTAGATCGCATCAGATGCGGTGACAGCGGGGCATCAGAATTCGGGAGCAAGCTGGAGATGCCGCCGCTTCATCGCACCCATGCGTGAAACGAAGCATTTCATCGCAACGACGCTTTTGCTTTGTTTGCTGGCATCGCCATGCCTGATTGCGCAGACGTTTGAAGTCAACCAACCCCCGGCAAAAAAGTCGCAAAAAGGAAAACAGAAACCCACCGCGCCGGCAAAGTCGCCCAAAAAAGGTGAGGGCAACGGCATTGGTTGGGGCTCGGGAATTGAAACTGCCCGCGAAGCCCGCGCGGTGCAGCAGGCTTTGGCCAAAGGTGACTATAAAGCTGCCATCGTTTCGGCAAATCGCGCCGCCAACGCAGCCCCGCAAAACGCAGATTTATGGTTCTTGCTGGGATACGCCGCACGCCTCGGCGGCGACTACAACCTGTCGCTCCAGGGCTATGAGAAAGGCTTGCAACGGAAGCCCGGTTCTATTCAGGGATTATCTGGCAAAGCCCAAACCTACGCGAAAATGGGCCGCAACAACGAAGCGCAGGACCTCCTCAAGCAGGTTCTGGCAGCGAATCCGAAGAGTGCCACCGACCTGCAGCTCTCAGGCGAACTAGCACTCCAGTCTGATCCGAACACTGCCCTCGGCCTGCTCAAGCGTGCGGATGCAGTTCAGGCCAGCGCCCGGACTGATCTCTTGATTGCCCGCGCTTATCAGAAAATGAACCAGCCGGACGCCTCCAAGCAATATCTCGATCGCGCCCAGAGCCGCGCTCCGAACGATCCGAACGTTCTGCGGACGCGGGGAAATACGACGAAGCGATCGCGACTCTGCAGAAGGCGGTCAACAAAAAACCAGACGCCCTGGCTGAACTCGCTTACACCTACGGTTTGGCAGGCAAGAAGAAGGAAGCTGCAGATAGTTATACCCAGGCAGCCAACCGGCTGCCGAAAAATACCGAATTGCAAATGAGCGCGGCCCAGGCGCTGGTGAACGTGGCGGCATTCGACAAAGCGGAGAACTTCCTCAAGCGTGCCGAAGGCGCCAATCCCAACAACTACCGCCTGCATGCGATTCGCGGACAGATGTACACAATGGAAGAGCGCAACGAAGATGCGATCCGGGAATATCAAAGCGCCATTCAGAACTTGCCGGAGACTGTCCGCGAGGGCCCGCTTTATCCGGTGGGTCTGCACCTGAGCCTGTCAGAGATTTACCGCAGGATTGAGAAGACAAACGAGGCTGAATCGGAACTTGCCGCCGCCAGGACTTCGCTGAACAAGATTCCCAGCCCCGACCAGCAGACTCGTCCGGAGTATCTCCGCCTGCGCGCTTTGATCGAGGCCGGTTTCAACGATCCAGTTTCGGCCGAGAAAGATTTCAAAGAGGCGATGTCGCTGGCTCCGAAGAGCATCAACATCCGGCTGAACTACGCAAATCTATTGTGGAAGACCGGGCGCCAGCAGGAAGCGATGGAGCAGTACAAAGCTTCACTGCAGGCTGATCCCAACAACCATGCGGCGTTGACGGCGATGGGCTACTTAGCCCGGGATATGCACGATGCAGCCTCAGCTGAGAAATATTTCCTGAAGCTCGCAGAACTCTATCCCAAGGATTTTGTCCCGCATTTTGCTTTGGGTGATCTTTACACTGCCAACAAGCAATTCGATCGCGCCCAAGCCAGCTATGAAAAAGCCTTTGAGCTTGCTCCGAAACATGCATTGATCGTTGCTGCGGCCATCAACTCGGCGGTGGAAGCGCACAAACTCGATGTCGCTAAAACCTGGGTAGAGAGAGCGGCCGCGGATCCGGTGATCAATGACACGCCACAGGTCATGCGCGAACGCCAGCGCTATCTGACATTCAACAAGGAGTACCAGGCAGCCGCTGATCTCGGCTACAAGGTGATCGAGAAGCTGCCCAAGGACCCTGAAGCGCCGGTATATCTCGCTTACGACCTTTTGTATCTGAACCGGCACGACGACGCTCTGAAAATCGTGCAGCGTTTCGAACCGTTGATGCCCAAGGACAAAGATCTGCCACTGGTCGCGGGCTACGTTCATGCGCATCAAGGCCAGTCTAAACAGGCCGAAGCCGATTTCACGCGCTCTCTTGAGATTGAAGCGAACGACGCGACTGCCTACATGAATCGCGGATTCGTGCGCAATGATCTGCGCGAAGCCAGCAAAGCGGTCGCTGACTTCGAGGCAGCTTTGAAACTCCGCAGCAACTATGGAGAAGCGCACCTGGGTCTCGCGTTCGCGGACTTGCAGCTGCATCGCGCCAAGCCAGCCATTCATGAAGCTGACCTGGCGGCCGGCTTGATGCCGGATTCGGCAGGACTTCATTTGGCGCGCGCTGAAGGTTATCGCCAGCAGATGATGTTCCACGACGCCGAGCGCGAATACCGCGCCGCACTAAAGCTGGCGCCGAACGATCCACGCGTGTATCTCGCACTTGCCGAAGCCCTGTACCGCCTGCACCGCTATGCCGATTCTGTGACGGTTCTGAAACAAGGCGTGGGCATCGCACCGGAGCCCTCGTTGCTATATGCGGCAATGGCCCGCGATTACGCGCAGCTCAAAGACAAGGACGACGGATATAAGGCGATCGCCAGCGCCGAGAAGAACGGAAACGATGCCAGGGTGCTGATGGCCACAGGAGAGGCGCTGCTCATTCTGGGCGATGAGAAAGCAGCAATGCAGCGTTATTCCCGCGCGCTGGATGCTCCAGGTTCTGATCGCGTCGAAGTACGTCTCGCCCTGGCGCGCTTGTTTGTCCAGTCAGGTCGGCGAACCGATGCTAAGGACCAGGTTGCCTTCGCCATGGCTGAATCGCGCGTCGGAGAAGCCAACGCAGTCACGCCTGAAAATCTGATAGACGCCGGCAGGGTCTTTGTCTCAATCAACGAATATGACCTCTCAAGGCGCTTCTTTGAGCGTGCGCAAAAAGAAGGCGCAGACCAGGAGATGGTCAACCTCGGGCTTGCGAATACTGAAATCGCGCTCGGCAACACCCGGGCTGCTGCTGCGTTGCTGCAGGTTGTCGGCAACAATCCCGATACCGCACAGGACTACGACTACTTGCTTGCCATGGGAAACCTCTATCAGCAGGAGCACGAAAGCTCCCAGGCGCTGAGCATGTTCGCCCGTGCCAATCAAGTGATGGCAGGCAATGACTACGCGCGCGAAACCGAGATGCGGCTAGCAGAACACGAAGGCCGCCAAATTACCGATAAGGTCAGCGCCGAGCCAGAGTTCTCACTCGCTCCCATATTCGAGGACATCAACATCTATCAGACGGATTTTCGTCTCCGTGGGCTGACGCCAGGTTCAGCGGTCCTGCCGCCCCGCTCGTCTATTGAGACGATCGGTACCGCTCGGTACCGCCTGCACTTTAACGGCCTGCCTACGATCAGCGGCTTGTTCCAGGAGCGAAACGCACGCGGCAGCATATCATTCCCACAGGGCCCGGTTGGTCCTACGAATACGCCACCGCCACCAAATTGCACCATAACATCGCAACAAGGGTGCCCTGTGGTCGTGCAGTATCGCAACACCTATGACACTAGTTTCAACACCGGCATCAATCCCGTTTTCCACCTGTTAGGGACCCCTATCAGTCTGAATCCGGGTGTCCAGTTCACCGTCCGGCGTGATGCCGCGTCGCCAATTCAGTTGAATCAAGACCTGTTCCGGCAATTTCTTTATCTCTATACCGGCTCGTTTGCAAATTGGGTTTCGGCCACCGGCAGTTTGATTCATGAGACTGGACCATTCACAGAGGAGCGCTTGCACTCGCGCGAGGTCTCCGGCACGCTTGACTTCGAGGTGGGACGGCCTTGGGCCAAGACGACATTGCTGACGGGATACCAGGGCCGCGACATTCTGTTTCGTCCACTGATCCGCGAGTATTTCAACACCGATATGTATGTGGGAATCCAGCGGAAGATTGGCTCAGCCTGGACTGTCACAGCGCTGGGCGAATACCTGCGAGCCTGGAGAGTGCAGGACACCAATTTTGATATTGCTCAGGCACTGCGCCCCGGATATCGGCTTGATTATCGTCCTTTGAACTCGCATTGGGCGGTGCATGCGGCCGGTACCTGGTCAAAGGGCGAGGGCTTGAGCGTATATGACAACGTGAATAACGAGGTACTGGTTTCTTACATCAAGGGTTTCCAAAAGCCGCTGAATGACGGAATTGGAGAGGTCCCAGTAACGTATCCCCTTCGCATCTCATTCGGTATTGCCCAGCAGACGTTCTACAACTTTAACGGTACCAACCGAAACACAATTCTACCCATCATACGGATTAATCTTTACTGAAAGGTGGCGTAGGCATCGGTGTTGACCGAACTGCGCTTGGGAAATTGGAGATCTCAGGCAAAGCCATGGCCACGACCGTCACGGATCCACCAACCAATACGTCCGCAGGGGAACACCTGAGAGCCCGTGTCGTCGGCGGCAGCGCCATCATGCTGCTGGGTTCGATCTTC
>QHZV01000260.1 GCA_003224785.1 Acidobacteriota bacterium | reverse complement strand
GCGTTGAAGTTGACGCCCGCAACGAAAAGATGAACGCCAAAATCCGTGAGCACGCGATGCAAAAAGTCCCATTCATGCTCGTGGTCGGCGATAAAGAAGCAGAGGCCGGCAAAGTCAACGTCCGCACGCGCGGCAAAGAGAAGACCGAAGATATGGGGGCGGAAGACTTTACCGCGAAAATTCGATCTCTGATATCCGCCAAATCCCCGACGTTGTAGTCCTATACAGTCCAGCCAGGTTTGCCGATGAACTATGGGAGGCACCATGTCCTCCCCAAACGATCCATCTCCATCTGCCACCGCCGCCACCCAGCGGCGATCGAAATTCTGAAGTCCACCTTACGCACGCGTGAGTACATGGAAAAAGGTGAAGCCGAAGGCAAGACCCTGCTTGACGCCATGCGAGTTGGAGACAACGAGGGAATGCAACACTTCGATGGTGAAATTGACAAACTCATTCGCACAGGAACCATCGATCTGGAAACCGGATTCGGCTACGCCACCAATCCCGGAAACCTGCGTCTCGAACTCGCAGATTTTACTCCGCCGCCCGACCCGCAGCCGCCAAACGATTGAGACGCTCTGCAGTTAAGAGCGCCTGCATTGTCTTCCCCACGCATCTTCTTTCCCACGGACAACATCCTTCCGCCCACCCGAATCCCATAACGGACAATCCGCAAGCAGGAGGACACATGAATCCGAGTTCCGTAATGATTGTGGTCCTGGTCGTCGCGGTGATCGCCATTGCCGCGATTGCATTCGGCATTAGCCGCAAGCACCGCAGCCAGAAGCTCCGTGAACACTTTGGCCCAGAGTATGATCGCGTGGTCAAGCGTGAAGGCGACGTCCGCAAAGGTGAAGGAGTGCTGGAATTTCGCGAGAAGCGCCACCAGAAGTTTGAAATCAGCCCGCTCTCATCAACCGACCGCTCAAGTTTCCTCTATCGCTGGAACGATGTTCAAAGCCGTTTTGTTGACGACCCAAAGAGTGCCGTCACCCAAGCTGACAGCCTGGTCACCGACGCGATGCAAGCGCGCGGCTATCCGATGGGAGATTTCGAGCAGCGCGCGGCCGATATCTCCGTGGACCATCCTGTTGTGGTGGAAAACTATCGTGCTGGGCATGCGATTGCTCTTCGCCACGGCCGAGGAGAGGCCAGTACGGAAGATTTGCGCCAGGCCATGGTCCACTATCGAACCCTGTTCCAGGAACTGCTCGACCAACCTCAATCCAATCGAAGGAGCGCATAAATGGCTACGCCGCTGAGAAAAGACCGACCCCAGGAACAACCAACAGAAGATCTCACCACTGCCGATCTGGCCCAAGGCCGCGCCCAGAATCGCCCAGAGCCGGGCGAACCCAAACCGATGGCGTCAGAGCGTGTTTCCGCAGACTCAAATAAGGTACAGCCGATCCGCGAAGAGCACGATTCAACTCCCCTGTTCCCGAATAATGAACTTGAAAACCTGCGAAATCGCTGGAAAGAAGTTCAAACTGCGTTCGTGGACGAACCCCGCCGCGCTGTGGAGCAAGCGGACGGCCTGGTCGCCTCGGCTATGAAGCGGTTAGCTGAAGTCTTCGCCGAGGAACGATCGAAGCTTGAAAAACAGTGGGACCGCGGAGACACCGTTTCGACTGAAGACCTGCGCGTGGCACTGCAGCGGTATCGGACCTTCTTCCACAGACTCTTATCGGTTTAGGCGCACACCGGAGCATGCACGTTTCGCGGCGGGCCAGGGCTCGCCGCCTTTTTAAGCTGCTTAGACTTTGGCTTTGGCGGTGAGTTTCACTTTGCCGTCGGCCACGTCCACGCTGTATTCGACTTTTTCGCAGCCGTGTTGCTTGCGAATCTGTTCGGTCTTTTTCTGCACAAACGTCGAAAAGCTTTCGAGTGATCCGGAGACATTCTCGCCTGCTTTCCTTTTCGCTTCGCTGAGCGCGATGAACAGCTTCTCAACCTTCTCGCGTTCCGACCGTGGATCTGAAGCGTGGATGACGAATGGCTCGTTCTTGCTTGCCGCGTGACTCACGCCGTAAACCTTGTGTTCAGGAACGTGCTCCTCTGGCCTGACGCCTTGAACAGAAAGCAGCGCGTCTTGCGGGCGACGATAGCCTTCCTCTCGAATCCGCGACTTCTTTCGCCACAAGTCACTGTAAATTGCATATCGCTGCGCAATTTCGTTGTAGCGGAAACGTTGGGAAAAGCTCATCCTCCCGCCGCCGTCCGAAAATTTGCGCAACATCGCCAGCACCTTCCACTCCAGGTCGGATGGCGGCTTCTTCTGCGGATTATTGAAAAACACTTCGTACTCGATCTTCAGCCGACGAAGCTGCGATTCGAGGAGAGTCATTTCCTCGTCAATGGTCATGCGTTCACCATTGACCAGTCTATGAGACTAAGGACACTGGCACGAGGTACCGACCGGACACGGGAGGCATGGAACGAAAGTAAGCAGGCAATTTCGCCATGTTTGCTGGTTTTGGCCATTTGCTGTTGGTGTTGGTTGTTAGTCCCTGCAGGCCGAGTGCACTGCATTAGTGCGATTGTGCTAGCTAATGGCTAAGAGCTAAAAGCTAATAGCGAGCGCCTCGTTTAGACTGGAACGTGCATCTATGAAATAGCGCCCAAACTTCCGCCTGGCGCTGCCATTCTTCCAGCAGGAGCTTATTCATGAAAACTCGTTCTCTTGGTCGCTCCGGTCTTACCGTTTCTGCCCTCGGCCTGGGTTGCATGAGCATGTCGGAATTCTACGGGCCTGGCGACGACGTCGAATCCATCGCCACAATTCATCGCGCTATCGAACTCGGGGTCATTTTTTTCGATACCGCCGATGTCTACGGTCCGTTCAAGAATGAAGAACTTGTTGGCCGAGCGATCAAAGGCTAGCGCGACAAGCTGGTTATTGCGACGAAGTTTGGCATCGTGCGCGACCAAGCGAATCCCAAAGCTCGCGGGGTCAACGGCAAACCGGACTACATTCGCAAATCCTGCGAAGGCAGCCTGAAGCGCCTGGGGACCGATTACATTGATCTGTATTACCAGCATAGAGTCGATCCCAGCACGCCAATCGAAGAGACAGTTGAAGGATTAGCCGAGCTTGTCAAAGAAGGCAAGATTCGCCACATCGGGCTCTCTGAAGCCAGTGCCAAAACGATTCGCCGCGCGGCGAAAGTGCACGCGATTACCGCGCTGCAAACGGAATACTCACTTTGGTCGCGCGATCCGGAAGATGAAATCCTCGCCACTTGCCGCGATCTTGGCATCGGCTTCGTCGCCTACAGTCCACTGGGCCGCGGTTTTCTCACTGGCCAGATCAAACGGTTCGAAGATCTTGCGCCCGACGATTTCCGCCGTGGCGTCGATCGTTTTCAGGGAGAGAATTTCCACAAGAATGTTGACCTCGTCGCTAAAGTTGAAGAGATAGCAAAGCAGAAGGGATGCACTGCGCCACAACTGGCGCTCGCGTGGGTGTTAGCCCAGGGTGACGATATCATTCCCATACCCGGCACGCGCCGCAGAGCCCGGCTAGAGGAAAACCTGAAAGCGCTTGATGTCCAGCTCACCGCCGCGGACTTGAAACAGATGGAAGAAACATTCCCTCGAGGAATCGCTGCAGGCCAGCGCTATTCCGAGCAGATGATGAAGCTGATAGACGCAGCATAGAACTTTGTGGCGCGGGCGCCCTCGCCCGCCTGTGCGGACCACGGTCACTGCTCTGGCGGTGCCGGCGGAGGCAACTTGATCGTGAATGGCCCATCCTTTTCTTCCACGATCTTGTAATCGGCCGGCACCACGAACAGCGACGTATCCGGCTCTGCTGTGTTCACACTGCTGAACTGTGTCTTCATCTCTCCTGCCCACGGATCGTTGTGCTTGGTCATGATTGTCGCTTTCAGTTCGGGCGAGTACCAGCGTTCCGACGTCACGATAATCGGTTGTTCATTTCCCATTTTTCCCGCAGGGATGGTCGTACTAACGCGTGTTCCGGTCGCATGAATGCCGTCGAACGTCTGATCTCCGAGGTTTTCGCTAGCTGAAGCCGGACCATCCGGACCCACTTCTGTGTTCACAAACACGTTGCCAAACATGACGTCGGACCCCGGAGCGCCAGGCTCGCCCGGTCCACGCAGAACCATGACGCGATCTTCTTTGATTGCAGTTCCGGCGTGGTGCTCAAACTTCC
>QHZV01000259.1 GCA_003224785.1 Acidobacteriota bacterium | reverse complement strand
ATGTGTTTACGACCTGAAAAGTGCATGTTACCTGTGCTGGAAACGCGACTGCAGCGCTGGGACATGTCGCGGAACTGCCTCCAGTGGATCCGGTGGCCGATGCAGTCGCGGTCGTCGCTCCAGAGTTTGCGCCGAGCGTGTCTGTAAACACAACTCCTGGCACAGGATCACCAGTGTTGTAGATGTAATACGTGAATGTAACCGCACTGCCAACTCCAACCGGGGATGGTGTAACGCCCGGGTTAGGAACATTGGGCCCCGGAGTTCCCGGCGTTGCGTTCGCAGGGGTCAACGCAGGCATGCTGAGCCCGGCAGTGTTCGGCCCGATCACGCTCACGAATGCATCGGGTGCGCCAGACAGATTTCCTCCAGTTGGCAGCGGATTTGCGGTTGGAAAACTCGAACCTCCAGAAGAGGTCTCTCCCGCCACATAAACGTTTAACGCAGAATCCAGCGCGATGCTCGTGCCTATGTCCAGTCCAGTGCCACCGAGAAAGCTCGCGGTGCTGGTATTCGTGCTGGTTGTTGTTCCGGTGGTCGCGATTCGCGCGACAAAAGCGTCGGTGGCGCCCTGAAAGGAACCTTGGAGCGGATTATTGGCAGTCGCAGGAAAGTTGCCGGATTGCGTAAGCCCAGTTACGCGGGCGTTACCCAGAGAATCCGCCGCAATAGCGAGGCCGACGTCTTGCGAACTTCCGCCCAGATAAGTGAAATAGTTCAGCGGTATGCTGCCTTGAGAAGTCCCGGACGCCGTTGGCGCACCCAATTTCGCCACAAAGGCATCAGTTCCGCCACCGCTGGTGGCCTGGAACGACGCATTTGTGGTCGGAACGGTTATGTCAGTCGAAGTGGTTGAGCCTGTAATGTAAGTAGATGAACCATCGCTCGCGAGCCCATAAGCAATGTCGTCGCCCGCGCCGCTGGGGCAAGTGCCACCAGTCGCGCCGGGATCGCCAAAATAGGTCTCGTAGCTCGGGGTGAACTGCTGAGTGTTGTTGGCTGGCGGGGTTAACGCTGCGGCCCACACGTCGAACCCGCATCGCACAGTCTGTCCGGTCTGCTTGGTACCGGTGTAGCCGTTCAGGATCGGCATATCAACGAAGTCGGTGCCACCTGCTACATACACATGGAAATTCGAATCAACCGCAATCGCGCCGCCGGCGACCCTTCCGGTTGACGGAGTAGCACCTCCGAAATAGGTCAGATACGGCAGCCCACTCGAGCCGCTCGCTGCCGGGTCTATTTTGCCGAAGAAGAACTGGTTGGTTGCGTTCGATGTGGGCTGGAGCGCGCCTGGCGTGGTTGGAAGGTCGGGCGAAGTCGTCGTGCCAAATACGTACACCTTGGCAAGACTATCGACGGCCATGCCCGAAGCAACGTCAGCCCCGGATCCAGAAAGATACGTTGAGTAAAGAAGCGCCGATCCGCTCGAATCCACTTCAGAAACGAAAACGTGGTTCCCTGCGGACCCCGCTCCGCTCTGAAACGCGGTGGCAGTCACTGGATAATTGCCCGCGTCCGTCGTTCCGGCGACGTAGGCGTTGAAGCCGCTGTCCACGCCGACGCCAACTGGATATTGCGTTCCGGCACCTCCCAGGTAAGTGACAAAATCCAGGGTGGACGCTGTGCTGCTTAGGCTGATTCGCGAAATAAAGACATTGACAGGGCCAAGTGCGGTTGCGGGAACCTGCGGGGCTATGCCTCCGAATGTTCCTGTCGAAGTAGTCGTGCCAGCGACGTAGATGTTTCCTGCCGAATCCACGGCAATGGCGGGACAATGCGCAACGAAACTCGTCCCTGTCGCCGCGGCGCAACTTTCATTGCCAGAACCGCCGAGGTAACTCGAAAACGTCAACACCGGATCAATGACCAGCGTCCGGGTGCGGTCGTAATCGCCC
Source organism: Acidobacteriota bacterium (assembly GCA_003224785.1). Lineage (GTDB taxonomy): Bacteria > Acidobacteriota > Terriglobia > Terriglobales > Acidobacteriaceae > Gp1-AA145. Next base: position 2,377 of record QHZV01000259.1, on the reverse strand, counting down.
ACTTTGAATGAAACGCGATTGTTCCCGGCTAGCACAAACGATCCGGAAACATTCTGCTTGCCAGTCGAGGAGTTCTGATAAACGTGCGGCGCCTGGAAGCGCAAGTCGCGGCCCTTCTTGGCCAGAACCAAGTCGCCGTTGGAACCAACTTGGAGTTTGTCCGCGCCTGAGAGATCAAGCTGAATTCGATTGGGATCGGCGCCCGGTGCTACATCAAAATCGTATTCCAAACTTCCCTGCTTGCCATAGAAGGCAAGATCAATCCCGGGATAAACCTCGCGATAAACCACGCGGGCAAATTGTGGAACGTTGCGAAGCCATCGCGAAGAATCATTACCGACAAAATAATTACTGTGGCCGGGAAGGCGGTCCGATCCGGCGACTCGCACTTCAGGGTTCGCTCCGGCAAATTTCATTTCCACAGCTGAAGAATCAGCTTTCCCCGGCTCGCCAGCAAAAACCAATGCAGCTTCGCCGGAGCCCAGATATAAGCCATATCCGTTGCCGCGGGCCAAGAATTTCACTTGCTCACCAGACTGACCTTGATTCTGTTCGAAGCTGAGGGGCAGGCGTCCAAATGCCGCGCGCACTTCAGCAGCATTAAGTCCGAAAGGCCTTTTGTGGGAATTCGTGTTGGAGCTGTCGCGCTGGAGCAGGAATGCTCCGCCGAGGACCAAGAGAATCATGACCACAGATGCCCGTCCTCGAGCAAAAATTGCTCCCACCCCACGACCACTAACCATCACAGAACCTCCGAGTTCCCGTTTCTGGAGAGAATAGAGAAGATTGGGCGACTGAATGTGCCCGAGCTCATCCGGCAGTTGGCCTGCGCGGAGCTTCCCGCGAGTCCGCCTTTTCGCGGACTTAGCAGGTATGCACCCGCAACCTGATTGGCCTTAAAGCAAATAATTACTTAAACATCTGACGGATGGGCTGTCAAGTTTCGACCCACGCCGGCCGAGACTCTGGAGAAGTGTGATGCGCTGGGATCGGTAAGAAGATGCCGGACGTGACGCTTACTTCTTCAGACTCTCCATCTCTCGCCTGACCTTCTTGTACTTCCGCGCCAGAATCAGCAGGTAGGTTCCGTGAATGGCCCAGGTCGCGATGTAAGCGGCGAAGAGGTAATGCAGGGGATTCATCGCGAGCCCTCCAACAGAGATTCGAGCGCCTGCGCTTCTTCCACCTGGCGTTGTGCAACCTCGAGGCGATAGCGAGTCCAGCAAACCAGCCACGCCAAACAGAGGAACGCGGCCCAATTGATTAGAAGAACCTGCCCCATTCGTGGATCGAGCGATCCGCCAGCCCCGATGACGGGAGAAGGATGCTGAGTACGGAAGAACCAAATCGAAAAGTACACCAGCGGCACATCCAAGGCCCCGAAGATTGCAAGTACTGCCGCGATTTTCGGGGTTTGCCCACTCGTCGAGAGCCGCCGCAGAACTAGATAGCTGACGTAAATCACCCATAGAACCAGAGTAGTAGTCAGCCGGATATCGCCTGCAGCCCACCAGATCCCCCAAACCGGGCGAGCCCAAATTGGCCCGGTAACAAGCACGACCGTGCAGAAGACGACTCCGACCTCGGCGCTCACCAGGGCGAGGATGTCGGCTTTGGCGCTGCGCCGAATCAGATAAATGATGGACGCTACAAAGTTGATGAGGAATAACAGGAACGCCGTCCAAGCCGATGGGACGTGGTAATAAAAAATCCGCTGCACATCTCCCATGGTTCGCTCAGTAGGAGCGCCGATGAGGGCCCCATAGAGCGCATAACTCAACAGCAAGGCTGTCACGATCGCGAGAATCGTAATTCCACGCTTCATTCTGCTTCCAGAACCGTTTCAAATAGAAACAGGCAGGCAACGGTAAACACCACATCATACGCCAGCAATAGCGCTGTCCATACACGAGCCGAATATTCTCCGGTGAGGACCGCTGTCGTTGCATTCACCATTGCAATCAGCGCCGGAACTGAGATGGGAAACAGTAAAAGTGGCAGCATAATCTCGCGACTACGTGTGCGCAGAGAGATCGCTGCGAAAAAAGTGCCGTTTACCACCAACGCCCACGTCCCAAGTAACGCGATGGGCACCAGTTCCCATCCCTGACCAATTGCACGCAGCTTGAAAAAGACGATGAACAACGGTGTCATCAATGCTTCCAGTGCGCCCACGAAAATAAAGTTTCCCAGCGCCTTCGCCAGGAACAATGGATTGGCCGGGGCTGGCGAAACCCGATACGCATCGAGCACCTGATTGCGCAGCTCGCGGGCCCAGGTCTGGTTCAATGCGACGACCGCTGCAAAGAGAAACGCCACCCAAACCAGCCCACCGGCAATCCGCCGTGATTCCTCCGCGGTGGGATCGAAGGCGAAG
>QHZV01000258.1 GCA_003224785.1 Acidobacteriota bacterium | reverse complement strand
GCGTAGGCCCGTTTTAACCGGTAGTGAGAGCGTATGCGGTCAACCGGATTGCGAAAAATGCAGACCACTTTCGCGTCCGGGACGAGTTCAGCTATATGCTGCCGGGCAGTTGGTGAAGCAAAGTAGGTGGGACCGATCTCTCCCATGGGTAGATCGGAATCCGGATAATTGCCGCGATACCAGGCGACTCCGCGGTGAAAACGCTCGTCGAAAAAACGAGTTTCCTTTACCCTTGGCAGACATGTGTGCGGTTGCAGCACGTGATGCAGCCAACTGGTTCCGGTCCGCGGAGGACCCACGATAAAGAAAGAAGGTAACAAGCCGTTTTGATCGGTCACCGCACGCCCCCGTACCCTGGCCGACAGCCTAACTTGACGACCCGAGTTTACCCGGGTGCACGGCCTTTAGAAGCATTCAGGGAGAAGTGGGTTGCAACGTAGCGGTGGATACGTTTTACTCAGGTGGTACCTTCGGTAAGGGTTACTTGCCTTGAGTACTCAGAATGTTTGTGAGGCCGTAATTGTTGTAAGTACGTGTGAAGTGGCTTCGTGAGAGTCCAAATGAGTGAGGAATAGGCGCCTGATGGATGTCCTTCTGATTCGTCCCGCGACATACGATTGGTAAAGGAGTTGCCCCGGACCGGGGCGCATATCCTCGCCAACTACGGGGGATAACATGCCCGATCCGAAGTCAGCCAGCGCATTTTCAACCGCCTTCGAATGTGCAGAGTGTTTCACCATTCCCTGGCATGCATGATAGAGAAAACGTGTAGACTCACGGGCCACATGTGGCAATTGGAACTCGCGAATCAGAAACGTGTTGGTCGCAGCAATATAAACGCAACCTTGCCTCTCCAGTCGAGAGGCATCCTCTTCCGAGAGGTCGGGCAGAGCGCTTTCGCTTCCGTTCACAATTTCAGGCAACGAATCTGACAAGAATTTTGGCTGCGTCCCATTCCGCGGAGAGTCGAGGCGGAAGCCCAATGATCGTGCCAGTGAGAAGATCAAGTTGTAAACCGCAGGCGTAAAGTCCGGCGCATCATCGGCGGCATTGTTCCATCGTTCAAAGCAGAGGCGGTAACTTTCATATTTTTCGAGGGGAGTCGAATTGAAAACGCAGACCGTGTCCTCGCCGATGCTGACCGCGGAAGCCTGGGCAGTTACGGCCTGCCAGTAAAGTGCGTCCACGTTCTGCAAGATTCTGAGCGTCTGTTCATTGGGCAGCGTCTCGCGCAAGAGCCGTGGCAAGTGCTGGGGCGCAAGGTGGGACTCGCCGAAGAGCACGATCAGCACAGCCTCGGGATGCTCCTGTCGCATTTGTGAAATTTTCGCGGCCGCATGCCGATCGCGTGAACCAATGCGGCGCAAGTCATTTCGAGGCTCGCAATCCAGGCCGTAGATGCCTTCCGAATGGTCGCGCGCTGAGGAAAGTAATTCGTAGAATGGCTGCCAGTCGTATCCCCACTCGCGATCAAATCGAAGTCGCTGCCTCAATTCGTTTTCACTGATTTCGCGACGCCACCAGGCATCAAGAATGCGTTGGTCGCGTGACAGTACGCTTTCCAATCCTACGACTACGCGCCGGTGCTGCGAAACAGTTTCGATCAATTCGGTAACGAATCTCTGCGATGCCGCGAGTGCGTGATAATCGCCGACCAGCAATGTGCTGGCCGCCGCAATCTTCTGGTTCAGTTGATCGGGAGGAAGTACAGAGTCATATTGCCGAAAAGCATCAGTAAACTCGCGCAGATATTTTCGACCGTGAGCGGAATCCCTGGAGCGCACTTCCCGGCGCACGGATGCTAGTGCGTGCATTTGCGCCGCTGTACGCCGCGATTTCAGGTCCCGCTTGCCGGCCATGCTTCCCGTTCACCTTGCCTTGACTCGATGCCGCCGTCTCCCTATGCTCAGAACTCGGACGCAATTGCCTGACTCACCTCAAAACCTGAGCATCGCCACCACCGGGGCCAGCGGCGCCTTGTTTGCGCGCCATCTGCTAGAGGCGGTTGAGCGCGATTCGCGCGTTCAAACCGTGAACTTCATTGCCTCTGACAGCGCACTGCGCGTTATCGCCGAAGAGCTTGGGCTTCGCGGACGCAACAACCTAGTGAGCCAACTGCTCGGTCGCGCCTCCCGCAAAATCCACCAACAATCGAACGCCGATATCGGTGCCAATGTTGCCAGCGGCTCGTACCCTTCCGACGCGATGATCGTTCTTCCTTGCAGCGTTGGAACTTTGGCCCGCATTGCCAACGGCATCGCTTCACAGTTGATTGAGCGCGCTGCCGACGTTTGCCTTAAAGAGAAACGTCCGCTGGTGCTTTGCGTCCGCGAAACCCCGCTCAACAAGATCCACATTCGCAACATGTACCGGGCCGCCGATGCTGGAGCGACCATTTTTCCGCTCATTCCTGCCTACTACTTTCAGCCGGCTACGCTCGAGCAGATGGCGCACGAATTTTCTTGCCGTGTACTTGCTCACATCGGCCTGCCACAGCCCGACGCGTATCGCTGGAAGGGATGAAACTCGCTTTCTGCGAGTTGTCACCAACTCGCTTGGAGACGGTTTTCCAGCGTGAATATTGGCAGTTCCTGGGGGATTTCAGTTTAGAAGGCGCGGGAAACCAACAGTAGGTTTCACCAGGACATGTACGTATGGGTGAAGTTCACGATGAAGGGATTGGAACGCGGGTCCGAAGCGGAGATTTCGCTCCCGGAAGGGCGGAACTCCAGTAAAATTAGAGCAGGGACAGAACAGGGTCATTGGAGCATTCATGCATTTTGGAGTACAAGCGTTGTATGGCGGCCCGGACCAGATTATGACCGTCACATCGGGCATCGCCAGCATTGTTGGCGTTTTGTTGATTTTTTGGCACAAGGTTGTGAACGCATTTTTGAAGTTGTTTGGTGTGAAACGCACTCCGTCTCCGGTTGCTGAAACGTCGCAGGATTCGTCGAAAACTCCCTCCTAGGCTGAATCATTGCCCAAAAAAGTAATCGTCATTGGTTTGGATGGTTTGGAGCCCACCATTGTGGAGTCCATGCTGGAGCGCGGCGAGCTGCCGAATCTGGCGCGCATAAAGCGCTCGGGATCATATTCCCGGCTCAGAACCACATATCCCGCTCAGACTCCGGTGGCGTGGTCTTCATTTGCGACCGGTACGAATCCCGGCGGGCATGGCATTTTTGATTTCATCTCGCGTGATCCCGCGACGTACCTTCCCGATGCAGGCCTCAGCCATTTTGAGCGCCCGAAAAATATTTTTTCGCCTCCGCAGGTGGTGAACCAGCGCAAAGGCATTCCGTTCTGGCAGACACTTTCGCAAGCTGGCGTGCCTAGTGTTGTGCTGCGATGTCCGTGCACCTTTCCTCCGGATGAATTAAATGGACGAATGCTAGCTGGAGTCGGAGTGCCGGACCTACGTGGAAGTCAGAACAAAGGCACGTTCTACACGCAGGACACGGGCGTGCGTGCGGGGGAGAGCGAGCAAGTGGTTTTTCTGTAATCGGGCGATGATCTGAAGGCGCAGGTGATCGGGCCGCGGAATACGAAGCACTCGCCGGCGGCAGACGCAACTTGCCCCGTTCGCGTACAGGTTAAGAAAGAGGCGCGTGCGCTGGTGATTGAGACTGGCGGGACTCCGGGAAAGATTGAAGTGAAAGAAAAGGCATGGAGCGAGTGGGTCAGATTTAAATTCAAGTTGTCCATATTGCAGTCAGTTACAGGCATTGCGCGGTTTTACGTCCGGCAGATCGAGCCGCAGGTTGAGTTTTATGTATCGGCTGTCAATTTTGACCCCGGTGCGCCGCTGTTTGCTGTCTCATCTCCGCCGGCTTACGCGAAGCACCTGGCTGAACAGATCGGAGTTTTTTCAACGCTTGGAATGGCAGAGGACCACAATGGACTGAACAATGGCCGCCTTGACGAGGCTGCGTTTCTGGCCCAATGCGAGCTTGTTCTCGAAGAACGCGAACGCATGATGCGGTTCGAGTTGGACCAGTTCAAAGAAGGATTTTTCTTTCTGCTCTACGACACGCCGGACCGGGTGCAGCACATGGTCTGGCGTTTTCGTGATCGCGAGCATCCGGGATTTGAGCCTGATTTAGCGCGGGAGTACTC
>QHZV01000105.1 GCA_003224785.1 Acidobacteriota bacterium | reverse complement strand
TAGGAGTTCGTATTCCGAGTAATTCTGGATGCAGTGCGAGCGGAAGCTCTGGTACATCTCAGGATCAGTTCCCTTGAGCGGCTTAAGAATCGAGATCGGCGGAAGGGATGAAGGCGCAGAGAAGGGCAACGCACGGCGTCGCACATACGAAATACAGGCGATGATGCACATGACGCTGTAGGCTGCGCTTACACACGTAGCCAAACCAACTACGATCAGCAGGAATCTGTACATGCAGAGGATCTTTTTACAAGAAGGAAGCAGGAAACACAAAGCGAAGTGTAATTCGGGTGCAGCTAGAGGGGATCGAGGTCGTCACAGCAGGTTCTTCGAGTTCGCTCAAAACGAGATCACTTGTGGCTATGTTTCGATGCCGATGTGACAGACACGGCCGATGAGGTAATCCCAATAATTTTCGCCTTCGACCAGCGGCACGACTTCCACCGCGTGGCTCTGGTTATGTGGCCTGAGCACCAGATTCTTACCCGCCAATTCGACGTTGCGCACGATACAAGAGTCATTCATCTTCACCCCGTACATATTCAGCTCGCCTTTGCGGTAGGGCTGGAGAGAGTTGTAGTGACGATCCAGTAATACGGTTGCGCCGGGCAGAAGGCGGGGATACATGCTCATGCCATCGCCAGCCCCGACTTTAACGGCGACAAAGCGCTCCCAATCGCTGCGCCTGCCGTGCATCTCAGGGCGAAGTTTGCGGAGAAAGTTTTGCTTAAACTTCTGGATTTCCCGCACCTTCATGCTGATAATGACGGGCTCATCTGCAGCCACCGCACCATCAACCACAAAAATGTTCTCGAATTCGTCATCACTGGGCGGCGGAATGGAGGCACGCTTGTTGATTTCGGAAGGATCGAGGAGATCGAGGACAGAAAGGCGCTGCACAGTGAGCAGGCGATCCATTCCGTCAATGCTCAAGTTACGCTTGCGATTGAGGAAGTTGGAAATGTGGGCTTGCTTAAAGCCAGTCTGTGCAGCGAGCCTGAGGCCAGTCAGCTCCCCCTCATCGATTCGCCCCCACAAAGTTTTTCGCAGATTTTCCTGCAGGCTCTTGAATTTCATGGGCGCAGTATAGCATGGGTTCTATAGCAATTCGCTATTGTGTTCGGAACAGTATCATCTAATAACTATTTACCTTGTCCCGAAACGGGAACCGAGAATTTTCCGCGACTTTCCACAATGGAAGTGCGCCCGATCGGGTATATCGAATTGCTATTTACTGTCTCAACCTTCTCATCACAAAGGAAATACCGATCGCCCCTTGACGTTTAAAATCTTGCAGCTATACGATTAGCGTGACCTATAACATGAGCGTGGGTTGGGATCGAGGGGAGAAAGAAGGACCTATGCCTATGCCGGACTTCCTTGGGGAGAAGGAGGAGGCAGGCTTTGCAGAGTTTCGCCGCAAAATCCGCACCGCCGAGGTGCTCTCCGCAGCCATGGAGCACCTGGTGTCGCAAATCCAATTCAATGGGAAAGTCAGCGTAGTGATTCAAAATGGACGCGTTCTAAAGTCAGGATATGAGGAGGGATACTTCCGACAGCCAGCCACCTGATACTCAACCGCGCGTATGCCCAACTAAATAGCACAGCCAGGTCGTCGTAAAACAAACGAGCCCTGTAGCCGAAATCGTTATCGGCGCAGGGCTCTTTTCTTTTGTGCAACTCATTCACACTGGAGGCGAGTCATGAAAGCAATCGAAGCTGGAGCAATTCAACTGGAATTGAAATACTGCGAACGCTGCGGAGCGCTTTGGCTGCGGCCGAGCGGGTCAGACCTCGTGTTTTGTGCAACTTGCGCGCTTGTCATGGCTGGATTAGCGCCAAATTCACGATTTCTTAATCCGCGGCAATCAGCCGGGTTTCAAGCTGGGGATCCGACATTTTGGAGTGAGGGAGGGAACGCGTAATGAACAGCTTTTCTTTGCCAGCCGAGCAAACGCGCGGGCCGGAAGCGGGATTATCGATTTGCGCCGCACTCACGTTTGAAGTTGCCCGTCCAATGTTTCGAGATGCAGAGATGTGGTCATACAGACATCGAACCATCGCAATGCTGCGACGATACCTACGAATTTCGATCGAAGTTGGAAGGCTCCCGTCACTTCTAGGCAGGGAGTTGTTCCGATCGAAGGTGACCTCTTACAACATGTCGAGCTTCGAGGATGGAGTCATCTTCGTCCACGACGTTGAGCACGCGCTGGAGCAGTTGAGTGAATTCGGCCAGAGGCTGGTAGCGACAATTGTGTTTCAGGACTATACGCAGGACGAAGCGGCGGAAGTGCTGCATTGCGCGCGGCGGACAGTTTGCCGAGAGTTTCCAGAGGCGGTGGACCGGATCAGCGAACTTTTTTTGGACGGAGGGCTGCTGAACCGACTGCCATCCGTGCCTGTGGAAAATTCTTGTCAAGAGGGGGAAAGAGATGCTTTTCGCGCAAGTGATTGGAAAGAAGCAGAATAAATTTCTGCAAAGTATGGCACAATTTCCTTCTCAATATGCTATGCTTGAAATAAGAGTAAGAAAAAAGGGCGCGCCGAAAGGTGCGCTCTTTTCTTTTTGCCCGCCAGTAGCCCCCTATGCCGAGAGATCCGCTCGATAATGCCGCGGACCTCTCGGCTTTGCGCCGTCAGGTCACTGAACTGGTCGCACGAAACGCTGTTTCGATGGTGCAGCAAGCCATTGACGCAGTGAAGGAAGAGGGGCAATACCAGGCCATCAAGTACTTGTTCGAGATGATTGGACTTTATCCGGCAGCCGCGGAGGATGAATCGCAAGCTCATGACTCGCTGGCACAGACGCTGCTGGAGCACTTAGGACTCACTGAAGTTACGGAGCAGGAGCCGACGGCGAAGAAAGTCACAGCCCGCCATCCCTTAAAATTGAAATGAGCCGGCACAGTGGATTCGAACGCCAGATGCGCAAAGCGCTGCAACGGCACACCAGAATTTTGGCACTAAATGCAAGCTGGCCGACTGATTTGGGCGGTAGAGCAGGAAATGGGACTTCCGGAATGGATTTGACGTGGATCACTGGGCGCGTAGCTTTGGGAGGCGGCATTTGGACATCGGAGCATATGTCCGAAATCGCTCGTGCCGGTATTACGCACATCATCGACATGCAGATTGAGTTTGACGACACTCCGTTGGCGGAGCCGTTTGGCATTGCGGTGTTGTGGAACCCTACGGACGATGACTTCCAGCCAAAGGACCCAGAGTTGTTCCAGCGCGGGGTTGAGTTTGCGTCACAGGCGCTTGAGCAGGACGACGCGAAGGTTTTTATTCATTGTGCGGCCGGCATCCATCGAGCTGCCATGATGACACTGGCCCTGCTCTGCTCGCAGGGATGGGAATTGGAAGAAGCAATGCAGACGATTTCCTCGCGCCGACCGGTGGTAGATTTTGCTGAGGTCTATGTCAACAGCGTCGAGAAGTTTTTGCAGCAGTACGTGAAAGCAGCGAACTAACACTAAAAGCCACTTCGAGATTCGGAGGACTTATGTCGCACACAAGCCGCCCAGTATGGCGGCTTTTCTGTTTGGCCCTGTTGGGCGCGTTTTTTGTTACACGAATGGAATCGCAGACGCCTGCCCTGACGACGATCAGCGATACCGTGTATCGCGCGGACGGAAATCCGGCTACCGGAGTTCTGCTGATTTCCTGGCCGGCCTTCACCACGGCGAGCTCGGCAATTGTTGCTGCCGGAAACAAGAGCGTGACGTTGGGCACGGCCGGCAGCATGACGGTTCA
>QHZV01000104.1 GCA_003224785.1 Acidobacteriota bacterium | reverse complement strand
GATCCTGAGCCGTATTCTTTGCCGGCAATAATTACCAGAGGCACGCCCTCAGCAATATATTTTTCCGAAGCTTCAAAGATCGACGTCTCCGCGCCGTCGGGCAGACGCTTGGTGAATCCGCCTTCGAGGTTCGGGACCATTTTGTTGCGGAGCCGAACATTGGCGAATGTGCCGCGCACCATGACCTCGTGATTCCCGCGGCGCGACCCATAGGAATTAAAGTCCCCGGGCTTCACTCCGTGTTCCTGCAGATATCTCCCCGCCGGACTGTCTTTTTTGATGGAACCCGCGGGTGAAATGTGGTCAGTGGTTACGCTGTCGCCCAGAATCGCGAGCACGCGCGCATTCTTGATGTCGGAAACCGGGCTCGGCTTCGCAGCCATCTCGTCGAAATAGGGAGCGCGCTGGATATACGTCGAGTCGTGCTCCCATGCATAAGTATTGCCCTTCGGCACTTTCAGCGACTGCCAGTGCTCGTCGCCGGAATAAACTTCGCCGTATGTCTTGCGGAACATGTCGGAAGAAATCGAGTGCTGAACGGCTTCCTCCACTTCGCGCTGCGAGGGCCAAACATCGGCAAGAAAAACCGGCTTGCCATCTTTTCCTGTGCCGAGTGGATCTTTGCGCAAATCCACGTCCACGCGTCCGGCGAGCGCAAAGGCCACGACCAGTGGCGGCGACATCAAATAGTTGGCTCGAACATCCGGATTGATGCGGCCCTCGAAGTTTCTGTTCCCCGAAAGCACCGAGGCGACCACCAGGTTCTTGCGGTCAACTTCTTTCGAAATCTCCTCCGGCAGCGGCCCGGAGTTTCCAATGCAGGTGGTGCAGCCGTAGCCAACGATGTGGAATTTCAGCTTCTCGAGATAAGGTGTCAGGCCAGCACGTTCTAGATAGTCGCGAACAACTTTCGATCCCGGCGCGAGTGATGTTTTCACCCAAGCCGGCACTTGCAATCCACGATCAACCGCTTTCTTCGCCAACAACCCAGCGGCCAGCATTACCGATGGATTCGAAGTGTTGGTGCAACTGGTGATGGCGGCTATGACTACGCTGCCGTGCTTTAGATGTCCGTTGCCGGATGTAGCTTCTCCTTTGCCCGGCTTGATTAGCGAGGGCAGAGCCTTCTCGAAGGAAACTTTCGCGTTCGAAAGCGCGACGCGATCTTGCGGACGCTTCGGCCCGGCAAGACTCGGCTCAACGCTGGCGAGATCGAGTGTGAGCAACTCGGAGTATTCCGCTTGCGGCGTGCTCGCGTCGTGAAACAAGCCTTGCTCGCGGCAATACGCTTCTACCAACGCAATCTGATCTTCGGAGCGCCCTGTAAAGCGGAGGTAGTTCAGCGTCTCGCGATCAATCGGGAAGATTCCGCAAGTGGCGCCGTACTCCGGAGACATATTGCCAATCGTGGCGCGATCAGCCAGCGGTAGGTCCTGCAGCCCGGGGCCGAAGTACTCGACGAACTTGCCGACGACGCCGTGCTTGCGCAACATTTCAGTAATGGTGAGAACGAGATCTGTTGCAGTTGCGCCTTCGCGCAAATGCCCCGTCAGCCTCACGCCCACCACCTGCGGAATCAACATGGAAACTGGCTGGCCCAACATAGCGGCCTCAGCTTCAATTCCCCCCACGCCCCAGCCCAAAACGCCGAGGCCATTGATCATCGTGGTGTGCGAGTCCGTTCCGACTAGCGTGTCGGGATAAGCCACGCTCTTTCCATCCACTTCGTTCACGAAAACAACCCGCGCCAGATATTCGAGATTCACCTGATGAACAATTCCGGTATCCGGCGGAACAATCGCAAGATTGCGAAACGCGGTTTGACCCCAGCGCAGAAAAGCATAGCGTTCACGATTGCGCAGGAATTCGAGCTCGGCGTTCATCGCGAAAGCTTGCGGCTTGCCAAATTCGTCCACTTGAACGGAATGGTCAATCACTAGCTCGGCGGGTTGCAGAGGATTGATGAGCGCCGGATCGCCTCCGAGTGTTTTCATGGCGTCGCGCATTGCGGCAAGGTCCACGATCGCTGGAACACCGGTGAAGTCCTGCATCAGGACGCGGCTCGGAGTGAACGCAATTTCTTTCTCCGGCCTGCTTTTGCCATTCCACGAAGCCAGAGCGCGGATGTCGTCGGCTTTCACGTTGCGGCCATCTTCGGTGCGGAGCAGATTCTCCAGCAGAATGCGAAGCGAGAACGGCAGGTGGGTGGTCGAAATGCCTTGCTTATCTAAGGCATCGAGCCGATAGATCTCATAACTCTTGCCACTGGATTTCAAAGTAGATCGCGAACGAAAGCTATCCATGAGCGCAGCCTTCCTGATGAATTCTTCATCGGAAAATCAACTATCTAGTTTAGACGTTTGCGGAGAAGTTTGTGTCCGGTTGTGTTCACTTGGCCCGAAGCAGCAGCACCGGCACGCTGATGTTGTGCTGCACTCGGCTCGCCGTCGTACCTAGAAAAATGTCGGCGAGAAAACGGTGGCCGTGCGTGCTCATCGCGACCAGGTCGCAGCCCTTCTGTTTGACCCACTTTACGATTTCGCTGGCGGGATCGCCATACGCGATCTCAGCCTCGGCGGGGACACCCGCAGCTTGGAATTCGGCGCGGATCTTTGCAAGATAAGCTGTATCTTCCAGAATTTCGCGGCTGACCGCGTCCTGGCCATATGTCCTGGCGGCCCAGCCATCGGCAACGTGCAAGACAACCACTCTGCTGTCCGCGAGTTTCGCCAGTGGCTTGACGTGCTCAATGATGGCGCGGTCGGTGGACGTGCCGTCCAGCGTGACGAGAATTGTCTTGTACATCTTCCGTTTCCTCGCTCGCACGGGCGAGGACGCCCGTGTCCCATTTCATGAATTAATTAGCTGCCCACAATCACGTGCCACGCTGATCGTACTGAATCGGGCAGTCCCCAGAGGTCCAACGCCGCGATCAATGATGCACTTCCCCATCCAGCAATCATCAAAAACCAGCCATTCTTCCAGATCCCCATTTTGCCGCGCGAGCTGGTGAAATGCAGCAGCGGAAACATGGCGAACGGAAGCTGCAAAGCGAGCACGACCTGGCTCAACGTAAGCAGGTCGTTAATGCTGGCATCGCCGCGAACGCCGATGACTAGAATCGCAGGAATGATCGCCAGCGCGCGAGTAATCAGCCGCCGCAACCAAGGTTGGATTCGCCAGTGCATGAATCCTTCCATCACCACCTGTCCGGCGAGCGTGCCGGTAATGGTGCTGCTTTGGCCGCTCGCCAGCAATGCGATTACAAATAGCGTGCTCGCCAGCGACGTTCCAAGCAAGGGCGCCAATGTGAGATATGCAATGCGAATCCAGTCGCTGTTCGGTGAGAATGTGACCAACTTGCCGCCAGACACAAGTACGCTTGTCTTGCCATAAAACACCATGGCGGCGAGCACGAGAATCGCTGCGTTCACCAGGAACGCCACCGCCAAAGCGGTAGTTGAATCTATGGTGTTGAAGCGGACGGCGCTGCGAATAGATGCTTCGTCTTTCTGGAGTTTGCGGCTTTGCACCAGGGCAGAGTGCAAATACAAATTGTGCGGCATCACGGTTGCGCCAATGATCCCGATCGCCACGTAGATCATTCCCGCGTGACGAAGATTCGGAGTCACCAACGATCTTCCCAGCTCCAGGAAATTCGGATGGGTCTGCGGCAGGACAAAAATTTCCAGCCAATAGCAGCCGGCGATGGTCACGATCAGCAGCAGGACTATGGCCTCAATTGTGCGCATGCCAAAGCGCTGCAGGGCCAAAAGCAGCAGCACATCAAGCCCAGTGATGATCACTGCCCACAGCAAAGGAATGTGAAACATCAAATTCAGAGCTACTGCGCTGCCGAGCACTTCCGCCAAATCGCAGGCGCCGATCGCTAGTTCGCAGAGCAGCCAGTTCGGCCATCGCGTCCAGCGCGGATACCAGTCGCGGCAAC
>QHZV01000103.1:5005-9130 GCA_003224785.1 Acidobacteriota bacterium | reverse complement strand
CGAAGGCTTCCGCCGGCTCGTCGAACCGAAGGTCGTGCTCGAAGTCGCGTTTAACAACATGATGAAATCCGACCGCCACTCCAGCGGCTATGCGTTGCGCTTTCCAAGAATAGTCCGACTCCGTCCTGACAAGCTGCCGGAAGATGCCGATACCATTGACCGTGCAGAGGAAATTTTCAAAAAACAAAACAGTGGCCGATCCAAACAAATTTCGAATGGGCCATCGGGAGGGGCAAACGGAAACGATCCATGAGTCGCAATCCGCTCCAGCCGAACAGCTCCCAGGCGAACTCTTCTAATGGTTCGTAAAAACAAAAGGGACGCTGCATAGCAACGTCCCATGATCAGATCCGCTTAACTTTCTACCGGCGCCGCGCACCTTTTTTCTTCGCACTTTTCTTCTTAGCGGTTTTCTTCGCGGGCTTCTTTTTGGCAGCTTTTTTCTTGGGTGGCTTCTTCGCTGCTTTCGCGGCAGCTTTCTTTTTCGCCTTCCTGGGCGCTTTTTTCTTCGGGGAAGACTTCTTCTTTGCGGGTTTCGATCCGCCGCCGCCCGATCGGGATCCGCCGCCACGCGGAGCAGAAGGAGAAGGCTCAGGTTCTTCATCCATTGCCGGCTCGGGTTCGATTTCAGCCGATGGGGTTACTTCGGCTTCTTCCTCTTCTTCTTCCTCTTCGTAATCTTCGTCGAGCGAGTCGTTGAAAGCGCCGGAATCGCCAAATTCGTCAGCTTCATCGTCACGCAGGTAGAGGGTTTCCTCAAAAAACATTCTTCCTCCTCGTTCTTCCGGCGCTCTCGTGCCGGTTTGCGCATTTTCCTTTACCGAGAAAAATAACGCAGGAAAGTTAAAAAGACAAAACTTGCGACGGCGCCGGATTATAACGGGTTGCGGCGCGTGTCGCAACCCGATTTCGCCGTCGTCCGCCTTTAGATGCGAAAGATTTTATTGCGCGGGAATAATCAGTACCATGCCGGGCCGCAAAGTTGCCACGTGCGCATTGGTCTGTTTGATTGCTGCGACGCTGGTCCTGTAATTGGTAGCAATGGAATAGAGAGTCTCGCCACGCTTGACGGTGTGGCGGACTTCGGTCGGGCTGGAGGACGCAGCTAAATGTTTGCTGCGCTTCGACTTAGCAGAAGCTACCTGCTCAGTTTCCGCTACCGCCGGACTCACCGGAAGATGAAGATAAAGCACCCGCCGTCCGCTAAGGCTGTCGCTTTTCAGCCGGTTCCAGCGTCGGATCGTAACAGCGGGAATTCCAAGATTGTCCGAAACGGTTTCGACGCTGTCATTTTTTCTGACGCGATACACAGTCAAACGCTTGGCATAAGTCTGCGCATCACCGCCACGCTTAGGCGCGACAGGAATCACGAGCTTTGCGCCCGCTTCAACGCCATCTGTTGTCGAAAGCTGATTCGCATCCGCAATCGTTTTAAGCGGCGTATGGTAGGTCCGCGCCAGCGACATCAGCGTCTCGCCCGAGGCGACTGTGTGATAGCGCCACCAAATCCGCATGTCTGGCGGGATTGAGCCAATTGTCGCCTGATATTTTTCCCCCGTGCCTGCTGGCAGGTGTAAGTCGAACCGGCCTTTAGGGGTCGTCATTCGCAACAAGCCAGGATTCAATTCCTGTAGCTCTTCGGACGTAGCGCCCACACACTCGGCTACGAGCCGGAGATCAACCGAGTAGTTAATCTTGACCGTGTCGTAGGCAAGTTCGCGGTCAGGAACAATGTCATCCAGCCCATACTGCGCCGGGTTCTTCGCCATGATGGTCACAGCGACAATGATCGGAACGTAGTTGCGGGTTTCTTTGGGCAGAACGTTGCGCCGATAAAGCTCCCAGAAATCCGCATACCCGGTACGCTTGACCGCGCTCTGCACGGTGCCTGGGCCGGAGTTATACGCGGCCATGGCTAAATACCAATCGCCGAATTGGTTATAGAGGTCTTTTAAATGCCGGGCGGCGGCGCGGGTCGATTTCTCCGGGTCCTGCCGATCATCCGTCCATGTATCCCGATGCAAGTCGTAAGCTCGTGCGCGGCTCGCCATGAACTGCCAGATTCCGCGAGCTCCGGCACGCGAAACCGCATAAGGATGGAAGCCCGATTCCGCCTGCGCCAGATAGATCAGGTCCTGCGGAACGCCTTCTTCCCTGAACGTGCGCTGGATCATCTCCCGATAGCGTCCGCTACGAGTGAGACCGCGCTCCAGTGTGCCGTGGCCGCGAGTAGAAAAATAATTAATGTAGCCCGCCACCTGATCGGTCATCATCAGCGGGAGGTCAGAATGCGTGGCTTTGATCTCGGCTGCGGCTTTGGCCTTCAGCTTGGGATCAACCGGGTAATTCGTGACTTCGTTGGCTTCGTCAATCGGAGCGGGCTCAGACTTTTCTTCGTCTGGCTTTTGATCAGCTGCGGGAGTTTCGCTTGCCGGCTGCGACGCCGCTTCGAGCGTGCTCACGCCTTCCGTGACCCTGTCAAATTCTTTCTGAAACCGCAGGTCCGAGTGCATACCCGCTGGACTGTTCAGCAAAATGCCAAAGGCCCGATCGAAGTGATCTTTCGCTTGATCGGGCTGTCCGGCCAAAGATTGGTCAATGCCCGCCTTGTATTCCGTTTCTGCCTTTGTGATCAATCCCTGCACTAGATCGGTCTTGGCTTCGGTCTGAGGCGCAGCCTGAGGTACCGGCGCGGCGGCAGGCTTTTGCGGTTCAGCCTGGGCGTGCACGGCATTCACGCGAACTGGAGCAGCAGAATGCGTTTGAGCCGGAGGCGGCGGGGCCTGTGGAGGCCGCGACAGCGAGGCCGTCGGCTTCTTTGCGGTCTGGCAGCCGAGCCCGGCAGCGAGCGTCACCGCAAGTGCTGCAAGCGGTACTTGCGAAAACCTGATCTTCATCTGCATCTATGAGTTACTGCCAATTTACCTTGTAAGCCCCGAAGGATAGGAAATCGTACTACCCGTACTTAGACGGGTCAACGCCCAATAGGCTTTGCCTGGGTTACTTCCGGAATCGGTCGAAAGGGCACTATTCGGCGATGAACTGCAGGATCAGTCAGTCGACAGCGGGGTCAGTACTCCTGCTTTCTTAATGCCCAAGCGAATGGGACGAGGCGGGCCTTTCCGGGGTATCGTGGCCTCGATCCATAATTCCTCGCTGCGGTCATGCAGGACCAAACCACTCTTGTGTTCTGGAAGAAAGTAGGCGGTCTGGCCGTTAATAATTGCGACCAGGCTATTATCGCGTCGCTGGACATTTACCCAAAAATCGCCCCGGTCGTTAGCCACTGCTAACAACTGCTCGCCGCGTAGGACCAGATTACAGCGGTTTGGAGTGAAGTATTCATTGGGATACGTACCGTAGATTTGATCTTGCTTTGTAAATCCTTCGGCTGGAACCTCGATACTGAGCGAAAGGTACTTGCCGCGAATGGGCAGATTGGGATCGTAAAGAGCGCTCCTGATCCAAACTCGTGGGCGATGGACCCGGTCATAAAGAAATTTTGCGCCAAGTGACGAGACTATTACTACGTGGAGTAAGGCAATAAGTAGTCCCTTGTAGAGTGATTTCATGCCGTCACTGCCTTCACTTTGGCCACGAGTTTGCGCCTCGCACGCTCCAGACCCCAGCCGAGAACCAGGAACAGCAGTCCTAGTCCCATCAGACTTGCTGACCGCCCCAACTTGTCCATAACGCTTGAGAAATAAAAACAGATCACGGTCAATCCGAATCTGAGGATTCCAAGGTTGATTCGTTCTTGGCGTGCTTCGAAGAGTCCCCACCAGATTATGCTGAGAGAAGCCAAGGCAGCCCAGATGTATGGCGTCAGTTTTGCGTCAGGGGAAATAAAGCCAAGGGCCAATACCCAAATTGCGGCGATACCATTCTCCCAAACCATCCGACGCCGCAGTAACCATGCGAGCGAGAGCGGCAACACCACCCCCAGCACCTTTCCAATGATCAACACATCGAGGGGTATCTTTTCATTCCACCCCCACCATCTTTCTGGAATGGCGATAAATGTCGCTGGGATGATCGCGATCCCTCCAATCCACGTCAGTACTCTTCGCGCCGGTTCTTTATGCTCGACCGTGGTGGCGCTGAAATACGTGACAGCCAATAGCA
>QHZV01000103.1:0-4740 GCA_003224785.1 Acidobacteriota bacterium | reverse complement strand
ATCGCCAGCACTAAGGAGAATCGCTGTGCCGGAGAAAGATCGTCCCAGTGGGCTGAAACAAAGAGCAGCACTCCGGCTGCTAGCATCAACGCACCGAATGCGATCGCGATAAGGATGGGCCAGCGCAGGTGCTTCGGCTGCTCGCGCGATGATTCGAATTCCCGGATCCGCTCAGCGGTTCCAGAGTCGACCAAACTCGCCGATATCCAACGCTCTAACGCCGCTTGCCAGGAATCTGCCACGTTCCCCCTCAATACTGCCGTACCGTCGCGCAGTCTACCAATTCACTCGCAGTCCAATCTGCAACTGGCGCGGGTCGTAAGCCGCAGAAGGCTGCCCGGCATTCGTCATCAGCGGGCTGACCGCCGCCACATTGAAACGGTTCGCAATGTTGAATACTTCAAGGGAGGCATCGAGGTTCATACGCTCGCCCAGAGGGATATTCCTGCTGATGCGAATGTCATTGAAAACGGTCCAGGGAGTGATCCCGGCATTGCGGCCCAGATTGCCATCGAGCGAAAGCAGTGTTCCATTGAAATCTGCGCCGCAAGGTTCCTCGAGAATTCCGGTAGGCGAATATTTCGAACTCACGATGGAGCCGCAAGCTGGATTTACGTAGGTGTTCGGGCGCGCAGTGAAGCTGGACAACTGCAGGTTATCACCGGCCCCAGTGAGTATATTGAAAGGCCTGCCCGAACTGAATTCGATCAGGGGCGCGAAGGTCCAATTGCTGAGCAGCTTGCCGGCAACGCCGTCATAACCCATAACCTTTCCGGTCCGATACACGCCGCTAAAGACGAACCGATGTCGCTGATCGAACAACGAAGTCGAACGGTCGAGTCCGGGGAAGTAGCTATCCTGCGGGGTGAGCGGCGACTGCAAGTCAGTGGAATCGTCAATCGCATGTGCCCAGGTGTAAGAGGCCTGGAAAGTGTAGTGGCTGCCCATCTGTTTGCGCAGGTTTGCGCTAAAGCCATGATAAATGGAGCTGCCGTTAGAAAAGTTGGCGTCCATATCGCCAAAGGGAACGCAGCCATTAAACGTTCCGCCAAGAGGATTGCAGGCAGTATTGAATCCCTGATTGGCCAAATTGCTCGCGGCCTGCTCCCCCGCTGCTACGCAGCCAACGTCTCCAATACCCAGTAGCCCGCCTGCAATTGAAGGATTCAAGCCGCTCGGACGGAAGAAGTTCATCAAAGAAGAACTCACCCACGGCCCGAGAGGACCGCTTCCGCAATGTACAGAACCAGACCCGACCGTGAACGGACTGGAGACGTTCTGACCTGCCGCTAAGGCCGCAGCGAAATTCTTGACCAGCAAATCGCCCCGCACCGTATTCGCATTGATTGGCCGGTTCAAATGCCTCCCGCCCGTGAAGTTGTAAGCAAGGCTAAGCGCGTAACCACCACCAAGATCGCGCTCGATAGTGAAATTGGCCTGCTGAGCATAGGCGTAAACAAAATTCTTGCCCTGCGGATATCCGAATGGCTGAAAACCCAGGGGAAGAAACGTTGACGGGTTCAAGTAGTTTTGATTGAGAAACGCCGACTGCGGGAAATTGGTGCCGCAAGTGGCGCCGCCCTGGCCGCACGAAAATCGCTGTTGATCCGGAGAATAGTTAAGTGCCGCGAGTGCCGCCGCGCTGGTGGTCGGTGAGCACTGGGATGAGACAGATCCATTGGGCCCAGGTAACAAGCCCTGAAAAATGGTGAATGCATTCAGATTGGATGGATCCCCCGCGCCATTGCTGCATAGCCCGGTTCCCCCAAAGGCCAATTGGCCGCTGGTCGAGCCATCCGATGCATCCCCGAGGAAGTAAAGCCCGAGCAGCGGGTGATCATAGAAAAGGCCATACGAACTGCGAATCACGGTCTTGCCGCTTCCCGTCGGGTCAATTGACAGTCCAATGCGCGGCTGAAAATTGTTCTTGTCGGTCTGAATTCCCTTCTGCAGTCCGAGGAACTGGTATCCGGATGCGGCAAGCCCGGTCGGCGCTTTCAGGCTGGGAGGAATTTCCACGTCATAACGCAGGCCATAATTCAGAGTGACGCCGCGCCGCACCTGCCACGAGTCCTGCCAGTACGCGCCGATCGGAGTATTGGTGAACGAGTCCGCCGGGCTGCCAAGTCCCTGGACGTAGGTCCCGGGAAGACCCGCGCCATAAGACTGCACCGGCGAAAGCTGCGGGAAGAGTGACGGGAACCCAAGATTGGTCGCGTTAAATGGTCCAAAGTCGTAGACGCCGCCGTAATTGACCGTGAAGACTGCTTTCAGTGGGATGTAGTTGAAATCGGCGCCGAACTTCGTGGTGTGATGTCCAAGCGTCCAAGTGAAATTGTCGGCGAATTGATATCTCTTTTCCGTCCTCTGAATGAGCGAGTAGGGCTCGCGGCCAAAGTCGGCAAATCCAGGGATATTCACCGCAGGATCTGAGCCTCCCGCGATCGCGGTGTTGTAAAAGTACGACAAGCCACGGCGAGAATATTGGAAAGTAAACTCATTTAATTGCTTGCCGCTCAGAATCCAAGTATCACGTACCACTCCGGTCACATCGCGAAAGGTCTGCTCCGAGGTACGCGAATAAGCGTTCTGTCCGAAGGGCTGGTTCTCTCCACTGACTTCAATTCCGTTGACTGTGCTGGGGCTGACGTTTGCTCGAAGAGTTAACGTATTGGCATTGCTCAGATTCTGATCGAGGCGAAGCGAATAAACGCTGGTGCCTTCGAAAACGGGGAAATTTCCACGTTGCGAGTTCAGTGTTTGATACGACGTCGGCACTGGCGCGCACGGCCCTGGAGGCGCACAACTCGTGGGGAATCCTGCCCAGTTGTTTAGAAAACCGCCGCTGAGACCTTGCACCAAACCGGTGGGCCACGCTCCCGATGTGGCTTGCATTGAGGGATGGCGACAGGGGCCAGTGCTGCAAAGGTTAACGGGCTTTGCTGTGCAAGCTGAAAAAGCCCGGGCCCTAAGAAAGCCGCCTGATCTGGCGTGACCTGAATCGTGCCGAATGGAAGCGGCTCCAATCCTCCCGCGGTAGTCGCGGTATCGAACGGAACTAGCCCAAAATTATCGGACCCAATACTCGAAAATCCCGTCTCATGCCTTCGGGTGGTTTCAAAAGAGAAAAAATAGAACGTTTTGTTTTTCTTCAGTGTGCCGCCGAATGCGGTGCCAGCCTGCACGCGCGTGTAAGCGGGATCTGTAACCGTGCTGAAGGGGTTCACTGCCTGAAAGTTCCGGTTGCGTAGGTATCCGAATACATCGCCATGAAAATCGTTGGTTCCAGTTTTCGTGATGATGTTGATCACGGCGCCAGATGCGCGGCCATATTCCGGGCTGTACCCGTTCGTGACGATTTGAAACTGGTCAACGGCCTCCTGCGAAACCGTCGAGCGAACGCCGTTCACAGAGTTGTCGGTAGCGTCAGCGCCATCCACGTTCACCAGGTTGCCGCGGGCGCGCTGGCCGCTGGAGTTAATCCCTTGAAAATTGTTTGTAGTCGCGGCCGTTGATAGGCAGGTTCCGAATATCCAGTTGGCTGACCACGTTGGTGGTTGCGGTAGGCCCTTGTTCAACGGCGGCCGCGTTCTCGAGTACTAATTCTGTTTCGCTGCTGGTCTTTATTTTGAGTTTCACTTCGATCTGTTTCGATGATCCAATCGCCACCGTCACATTTGCTATCGAGGTCGCGGCGAATCCCTCCGCGCTGATACTCACGGAGTAGGTTTCAGGCGAGAGCTCGAGAACCGTATATTCGCCCTCCCCACTGGTCGAAGCAGTACGCTCAACTCCTTTCGACCGCTC
Source organism: Acidobacteriota bacterium (assembly GCA_003224785.1). GTDB lineage: Bacteria > Acidobacteriota > Terriglobia > Terriglobales > Acidobacteriaceae > Gp1-AA145. The sequence goes on along the minus strand of QHZV01000103.1, from coordinate 933 downwards.
CCGAGCGATGACGGTGGCATTGGTGACGGCTTTGCCATCAGGATCTTTCACTGTCACGTGCAGGTCGCCGGTGGCAACACCTTGTCCGAAGCTCATGGCGGTGTAAGTGGTAGCAAGCAGCAGAAGGGAACAGATTCGAAGGGTTCGCATAGTACTTCTCCCAACGCGAGAATTCTCCGCACTAGCATCGTGGCCTGCTGCGGAGTTGGTGTGACACGAAATTTCGTGGAAAGCGAAGGTTCGCTGGTTTTTACATCACTTTATAGGCGGAAAGCAAGCAGGATGTGTGGTTCGCTGGTGGAACCCCCCGTAAGTAGTTGCCGCTATAGGGCTAGGGAGCGGGCGAAAGGTCCCTCGCTTCGCACAATTCAGCCCTACTTCATGGAGCTGTTACGCCGATCGCATCCTTTTCGGTAGTTCGATAAGCCCAAGCCATCCGCGGAGTATTATGCGCCAAGCCGAATCGTCCGGCCGCGTCGAGCAAAATGATTCCGCCATGGCCATTAACTCGGTCCTTAAGATAGTTCATCGCTTCCGCAGCAACCCACTGTGGCAAGTTGCCGGACGCCACCCGATCGGCCGCCCACTTCGCGAGCACCAGCTTCATGATCGGCTCACCCCAGCCGGTGGTTGACACGGCCGCGCTCTGGTTATCGGCATAGCAGCCACAACCAATTAGAGACGAGTCCCCCAGTCGCCCCGGTGCCTTGTTAAGAGTTCCACCAGTCGAAGTTGCCGCCGCAATGTTGCCCGAGGTGTCGAGCGCCACTGCGCCGACTGTGTCATGGGAAATTGTCGGTGCGAACAACTCTTCCGTTTTCGTCGCGCTTGATCGCAATGCGCGCAGGCGCTCGATTTCCCGCGGAATAATTAAATCCTGATTCTCGCAAAGCGGGATCCCGTGTTCCTGTGCGAAACGCTCCGCGCCTTCGG
>QHZV01000102.1:4396-6294 GCA_003224785.1 Acidobacteriota bacterium | reverse complement strand
AATTGCCATATTTTGATTCGTCGAATGCGCGCTCCAGATAATCAATCTCTGGGCCAATTTGAATTCTACCCTGCAGCGCTTCGACGTTTCCGTCCAGTCCCGTGAAAGTCGGAATCGCTGACAAGGCCAAATTCACTTTAGCCACAGTTCCGTTCATGCGATAGTTCTGCAGGCGCTTGGTGAATGTCGGGGAGAGTAGTGAAGGATCGGTGAGTTTCAAAAACGTTCGTTTGGGATCGGCATTCGAAACCACCGCGCGCGCAACGATTTCCTCTCCCGATGAGAGCACCACGCCCTGTGCCATGCCGTCCTTAATCTGGATCTCGATCACTTCCGCGCCGGTGCGAATCTCGACGCCGGCTTGCAATGCAGCAGCAGCCATCGCCTGCGTGATAGCGCCCGCGCCGCCCATCACGAAGAAATTGCTTCCAACCGGCTTCGGATCGGCGGCCGCACGCAGCAGCAACACCAAAGCGGTTCCCGCAGACCAGGGACCGAGAAAGGTTCCAAAAATTCCCCGTGCAGCGACGGTGGCGCGCAGCAAGTCAGTCTGAAAGAATTCCGAGACCAAATCCGCAACCGCCATCGGCGCCCAGCGTAGTAAATTGAACGTGTTCTTTTTCCCGAGTCCCCGCAGGGACCGTCCAACCTGCAGCAGGCCAAAAAGGTCTGCGGTAGTGGGCTTTTCGATTTCAGGCGGCGTAAGCGTGAGCGTTTTCGCAATTACGCGCGAAGCCTTCTCCATTGCCGGCTGAAATTCGCGACACTTCAGCGCATCCGCTTCCGAAAACTTCGCGACTTCCTCCGCTGCCCTCTCGACATCGCGATACAAAATGAGCGCGCGCCCATCCGGCGAGAGTGCCGTCACCGAAACATCAGGGGTGATTATGTTCAACCCGTGTTTCTCAAGCTGCATGTCGGCAACAATCTCCGGCCGCAGCGGACCTGCAGAGTGCGTCAGCACAGACGAGCGAAATCCCGGATGAAATTCTTCAGTGATCGCCGCCCCACCGACCTGATTGCGGCGCTCAAGCACAAGCGGCTTGAATCCGGCCTTGGCAAGATAGAAGGCAGTCACGAGGCCGTTGTGCCCGCCGCCGATGATCACGATGTCGCGAGAGTTAGACATGTATGACTCCGTTCGCATCGATTGCACACACTTGTCCGCGTTCGAAAGCCCAGAATCGAATTCCAGAAAACCGCGTAAGCCGTAGAAGAGCGGCCATTTATGGCCGCGTAAGCGGCGGAAATATAAGGCCCTTCAGGGCCTGCTGGGCTAAAGCCCGCATCTCCGTGACTGCGCACGAACGCGGCGCTGAAAGCGCCGCTCTTCCGCGGGATTTTCCGAGCCTGTGGCAAATCAGTTCCCATCCTTCAGCACCTCCAGCGCCGACAGTCTCCCTGGCGCGCCCATGATCCCGCCCCCCGGATGCGTCGCCGATCCGCACATATAGAGGTTCTTGATCGGCGTGCGAAAGCGCGCCCATCCCGGAGCCGGACGCAAAAAGAAGAGCTGCTCCAGCGAAAGCTCGCCCTGGAAAATGTTGCCTTCACTCAATCCCCACTCGCGTTCGAGATCGAGCGGAGTCACCACTTGCTTGTGCAGGATAATGTTTTTCAAATTCGGCGCGTACTCGGAAATTGTGTCGATCACGGTATTCCCGAAATCATCGCGCAGTTGGTCCCAATTCAGCCCCGGCTTCAGCTTGTAGGGCGCGTACTGAACGAAGCACGACATCACATGCTTGCCCGGCGGCGCTACGCTCGGATCGGTGAGCGACGGAATCACCATATCTATATACGGACGAGAAGAGAACATTCCGTACTTGGCCTCGTCGTAAGCCTTCTCCATGTATTCGACAGCCGGAGAAATCGAAATCGCGCCGCGAAGATGTGAG
>QHZV01000102.1:0-4383 GCA_003224785.1 Acidobacteriota bacterium | reverse complement strand
CGCGAAATTTGTACCGGCGGACTTCGCCTAGAAAATCGGCCGGCAGGTCCCCGTCTTCCATGAAATTGATAAACGTGAGCCGCGGGTCCACGCTCGACGAAATCACCTTGCCATAAACTTCGTCGCCGTTGGTCAAAGCAACTCCAACCGCGCGGCCATTCTTCACAATGATCTTCGCCACTGCAGCCTGCTTGCGAATTTCTACTCCGGCTTCCACCGCCGCATCGCCAATCGCATTCGAAATTCCGCCGGTGCCGCCGCGCGCGAATCCCCAGGCGCGGAATGCGCCGTCAATCTCTCCCATGTAGTGGTGCAACAAAACGTACGCCGTGCCCGGCGAGCGCACACCAAGAAACGTCCCGATAATCCCCGACGCTGACATCGTGGCCTTGAGCACGTCGGTCTCAAACCATTGGTCCAGAAAGTCCGCCGCGCTCATGGTCATGAGCTGAACCAGGTTGTAGCGGTCTTCGCTGGCGAGTTTCTGAAAGCGCCGCGCCATGAACAGCAACTTGGAAAGGTCTTTGGGATTAAGCCCGGTCGGGTCGGGCGGCACCATGTTCAGGATTGGCTTGACGAAGTGGCACATCGGCTGCATCGCTTTGCCGAACTCGTCGTAAGCCTCAGCGTCGAGCCGCGAGTGGCGGGCGATCTCGCGATGCGTCTTGCCATGATCATTTACGCGCCACAGATAATCACCGCTAGGCATGGGCGTGAACGTGCCATCAAGCGGAAGAATTTCCAGACCATGGCGCGGAAGATCGAGGTCGCGAATGATCTCCGGCCGCAGCAGCGAAACCACGTACGAGCAAACGGAAAACTTGAATCCCGGCAAAACTTCCTCGGTGACCGCCGCACCACCGAGCACATGCCGGCGCTCGAGCACGAGCACTTTCTTCCCTGCGCGCGCAAGATACGCGGCATGCGTGAGCCCGTTGTGCCCTCCGCCGATCACGATTGCATCGTAAGAAACAGCCACTAGCTTTAGCTCCTGGGTTTTAGCTGTCAGCTCTCAGCCGTCAGCTTTCACGCCATGCGGTTTGTATTAGGGCACGCCTTCAGACGTGGCGCAACTTGTTTTATCCTAAACAGCTTTAGCCGCTACTGTGTTTTGAAAGGGAATGATACTCGCGAAAAGAGCTTCGCGCGACGCGGATCAGAGTCCGCTAGGAAGAACGCTCCACTGGAGAAGGCGGGACATGAAAGTTCCTGTGTATTGTATCTGAATATGCCAGCGATGTAACCGCCGTAACTGGAGTTGGCAGACGAATCGGGGAATTATGATCTTATGAATTCGTCGAATCGGCCGGGTTGGGCAAAGACAATCTCCGTCATCTCCGTATTGGCTTGCCTTTTTGGTTGTCAGTACGATCCGTGGGCGAACAGATTCTTGAAGAGTGGTCCGAAGGACGCAGATATCGTTGGCACGTACAAGCTCGACGCTGATACTCTCAGCCGCCACATTTCGGTGCCCGAGAGCAAAACTCTCTTGTCGGTCAATCCTTCCGCACAGGTCGTTCTCTCTGCAGATCACGGCGCAGAGTTCGTCGAGGTTCCCGACTGGATTTACGATCACGGATCCAGCCTGTGCGTGATCAGCGGCGCAGGCTCTTGGAAGTTTGGCAAGAACGACGACTACTCGGTTATATGGGTAGAGATTCAGCGTAGGAATTTTCGAGCAGGTGTGGACCACTGCGGATCAACCTACAACGGTGAATTGTTTCTGTACGGCAAAAAGCCACCCTACAAACTGCACATCACTATCGGCGATCCCGACTCAGGCGATGCTGTGCAGCTTGAAAAAATCAAATAATCGTGTCAGCCCGAACCTGCCCGCCGAAGGAGGGTAGGAGAGGGACCTTACGATGCACATGAACCTGCTCGGACGTAAACGGGATCGGGTGGCGGCGTATGGTGCACCGTTAGTCCCATCGACTGCATTGCCGGGTATAATCCAGAATTCGAGGAGAAGAGGAATCCATGCCCGTAGGAACCGCTTTTCACGAACGCACTTTCCCGCTCTGCCAAAGCCTCAACTACCGCGAGTGGTCGGGATACTACACGGTCAGCGCCTACGAGGTGCACCATGAGCACGAGTACAACGCCATCCGCAATGCGGCCGCACTCATTGACATCACTCCGCTGTACAAATATCTGGTCACGGGGCGCGACGCCACGAAGCTGGTCAACCGCATCATCACACGTGACATAAATAAGGTGGCCAAGGGCCAGGTGATCTATTGCTGTTGGTGCGACGAGCAAGGCAAGGTCATGGACGACGGCACCATCACCCGCCTCGATGAAAATAAGTATCGCTGGACCGCCGCCGAGCCCAACCTGCGGTGGTTCCATCAAAACGGCTTGAACATGGATGTCCAGCTCGAAGACATCTCCGAGCGCACTGCGGCTCTCGCGTTGCAAGGTCCGACTTCAGCGCGACTTTTAAAGACCATTGCCGAAGCAAACATTTCCGACCTGAAATATTTCCGGATGACCAGCGGCAAGATTGCCGGCATTCCGGTGGACATCTCCCGCACCGGATACACGGGAGACCTCGGTTACGAAATATGGGTGGATTGGAAAGACGCCGTCAAAGTCTGGGACGCGGTAAGCGTAGCCGGCCGGCAGTTCGATCTGCATCCCACAGGAATGCTTGCGCTGGATGTGGCCCGAATCGAAGCCGGCTTGTTGCTGCTCGATGTGGACTACACGAGTTCACGCAAAGCCCTGATTGCGTCGCAGAAATTTTCACCATACGAGCTGGGCTTCGGGAAAATGGTGCATCTGCAAAAAGAAAATTTTATCGGGCGCTCCGCTCTGGTAAAAGATGAGCGCCAAGGCGTGGAGCGGCAACTGGTTGGCCTGGAGCTCGATTGGAATGAGATCGAAGCACTTTACGAAAACCTGGGACTGACTCCAGCCGCGCCCAGCCAAGCATCCCGCGCGCACGTGCCGGTTTACTCGGGCAACCGCCAGGTCGGCAAAGCAACTTCGACAACTTGGTCGCCGGTACTCAAAAAGCTGATCGCCCTAGCCAGCGTCGAAACAGCGCATTCAAAGCCCGGCACAAAGCTCGACATGGAAGTCACCATCGAAGCCGTCCGCCAGAAAGCCGCGGCGGTTGTAACGAAACTGCCGTTCTTCAATCCTCCGCGGAAGACGGCAGTTCCGGTGTAGGGTAATTTTTTTTCGCTTCAACGGTGTCACAACTTCTGCACTCGACTGTTCCAGCATACTCATTATTCCTGGAATATCATTAAGACGTTCGACCGCCCTGCTGGTCGCACGAACGTTCCTCAGGAGTTCTGAATGGCAACTGCTACTCGGATTGATCCGCTCTCTTATCTAACTGACCAGCTCAATGAGCTGAAGATGAAGGGAACGCATTTCAAACTGCGCGTTCTCGATGACGAGCAGGCGCCCGTCTGCACATTCGATGGCAAGCGCGTAATCAATCTGGCTTCGAACAATTATCTTGGGCTGACGACTCATCCCAAGTTGCGCGAGGCCGCACTCGAAGCCACGCGCAAGTATGGCGTCGGCGCCGGCGCGGTCCGGACAATCGCGGGCACGATGAAGATCCACATGGAACTGGAAGAAAAGATCGCGCGCTTCAAGAATGTTGAGGCATGCGTGGTGTTTCAGTCCGGATTCGCGGCAAATGCCGGAACGGTTTCCGCAGTGCTGGGCAAAGAAGATTTCATCATTTCAGACCAGCTCAATCACGCTTCCATCATTGATGGCGCGCGGCTCTCCCGGGCCAAGATTTTGGTCTTCGAGCACAAGAATGTCGCCGATGCTGAAGCCAAGCTGGCCAGCGTCAAAGACCAGCCGGGGAAGAAGCTGTTGATCAGCGACGGCGTTTTTTCAATGGATGGCGACATTGGACCGTTGGCGGGACTTTGCGACCTGGCGGAGAAATATGGCGCGATCATGATGGTGGATGACGCGCACGCCTCCGGCGTCCTGGGTCGCAATGGACGCGGCACAGTTGACCACTTCAAGGTGCATGGGCGCGTGGACATCCAGGTCGGAACTCTCTCGAAGGCAATCGGTGCGCTGGGCGGGTACGTGTGCGGCTCGTACGATCTGATTGATTTTCTCTATCATCGCGCGCGGCCCTTTCTGTTCTCCACATCGCATCCGCCGTCAGTTGCGGCAACCTGCATTGCCGCGTTCGAAGTTCTGGAGCAGGAGCCTGAACGCATCGAGAAGCTTTGGGAGAACACGCGCTTCTGGAAAAAAGAACACGGCCTGCTTGGATTCGATATCGGCGGCAAGACGACTCCAGCCAGCGAGACCCCAATCACTCCGATTATCATCGGCGACGGCAAGCTGACAATGGAATTCTCGCGCGAGCTTTTCAAGGAAGGCGTACTCGGC
>QHZV01000101.1 GCA_003224785.1 Acidobacteriota bacterium | reverse complement strand
GCGCTCGGTGCGCGATTCGGCGACGTGCTCAGCATGGTGCTGGCGAGCGGCGCGCGACTGTTCGCGGCAGGAGCGGCGATTGGGCTAGTGGCAGCAGTTTGTTTGTCTCGCTTGATGTCGCATCTGCTGTTCGAGGTCAGTCCGGGAGATATCGTCTCCTATGCATCGGTTGTCATTGTTTTCGGAGTGATTACGTTGTTGGCGTGCTACATCCCAGCCCGCCGTGCAGCCAAGGTCGATCCCATGGTGGCGTTGCGATACGAGTGAGGAGAGTTATGCAAACTTTATTTCAAGATATCGCTTATGGGTGGCGCATGCTGCGCAAGAGTCCCGGCCTCACTGCGGCGATCCTGACTATGTTGACGCTGGGAATTGGCGCCAACACTACAGTCTTCACAATATTTGACGCAATTCTGCTTCGCCCGCTGACATTTGAAAGACCACAGGAACTAGTACAGCTCTGGGAGACGAATACACAAGGCACATCCCAGCAAGAGCCATTCTCGTATCCCGACTATCTGGATTTGAAACAGCAGAGTAAATCTCTTTCCTCGATGGGCGGCTATTCGAACAATAGTGTGACTCTGTCCGGCAAAGACGGAGCCGAGCAAATTCCGGTGGCAGTTGCTACCGCGGACTTCTTTGAAACACTTGGTGTGCGGCCTATGCTGGGGCGAACTTTTCGTGCGACGGAAGACCGTGAGACAAAAGATATTCCAGTTCTGCTTTCTTACGGGGCGTGGCAAAGACGTTTTGCCGGCGATCGTAACGCGCTCGGCAAGCTGCTGGTAGTAGACGGAGAGGCTGCGACTGTAGTAGGCGTGCTTCCCAAAAAGTTTGCGTTTGCTCCTGGTAACTCGGCGGATTTGTGGATTTCAGTGCGGATAGCAGGCTGGCGTTTGCGCCGCAACGTACATTGGCTGTTCCCCGTAGCGCGATTGAAACCGGGGGTGTCTCTGCAACAGGCTCAAAGTGAAGTCTCCGCGCTCTCATCGCAGTTGGCAAAGCGATATCCAGATTCCAATGGAGGCGTAAGCTCCAGGGTCATTGATCTCCGGCAGCAAATTGTCGGGCAGATACAGCCGATGCTGATCGCGGTTATGGGGGCGATCGGCTTTGTATTGTTGATCACCTGTGCGAACGTTGCCGGACTCCTACTGGCGCGCTCGCTCCCTCGCAAAAAAGAGATTTCCATTCGTCAAGCGCTGGGAGCGAGCTCTTTGCGCATCGCCCGCCAGCTTCTGACCGAGAGTGTCCTGCTCGCATTGATTGGTGGTTTAGCCGGCGTGGGTGCAGCTTATTGGGCGGTTCCGGCGATAGTCACTTTGTTGCCTCGGAGCATCCTGCTTGCCACACCGCAATTGCAAGGTTTAACCGTGAATAGCGCGGTACTCTGGTTTGCTCTTGGACTTTCTTTGACCACCGGCATCCTGTTCGGACTGGCGCCAGTCATGCAGACATTCAAGCCCAGCCTGCAGCGCGAATTGCAGGAGTCCGGCCGCGGGTCGGTTGGATCCGGCCGCCACTTACGAAACATCCTCGTTGTTTCCGAGATGGCTGTCGCCGTGATGCTTCTGGCCGGCGCGGGCCTCATGCTCAAGAGCTTGAACCGCGTGTTACACACCGATCCCGGTTTTGACACACGTAACCTGCTTACCGGTTCGGTCGTGTTGCCCGAAAAAAATTATCCCAACGGTCCCAAACAGTTGGCCTTCCAGCAGCAGGTGATGCAGAACATCCGAAGTCTTCCTGGTGTGGAACAAGCTGCCGCAGTCACAATCGTGCCCCTCTCTGGCTCCTCAAACACCTCTAACTTCGATGTGGAAGGACATCCTAAGACAAGCGGGGGAAGGGAGTACGAGGCCAGCACACCGACGGTTACACAAAAATATTTTTCTACGATGAAAATCCCGCTTCGTGCCGGCCGTTTCTTTAACTCGCAAGACAACGACAAGTCGCCTCATGTGGTGATTGTGAATCAGGCTTTGGCCGACCTGGTTTTTCCTCAGCAAGACCCACTCGGGAAACGTCTCAATTTCACCTATACGAATACGCCGAACTATGTACAGATCGTGGGTGTAGTCGGCAATGAGAACGTAAATAGCTTGGATGCTCCCGTCACCCCGGTCATCTACGACAGTTATGAACAGGCGCCGAGTCCCTACTTCAGTGTTGTAGTCAGGACGAACAAAGAACCAGCATTACTTACAGCTGCCGTCAGCCACGCCATTCACGAACTTGAGCCTGAAGCCGCTATCTACCAAATGAGCAGCATGGCGGAAATCATTTCGACCTCGCCCACCATGATGCTGCGTGGTTATCCCGCGTACATGATCGGAGGGTTCGCGGCTATTGCTCTTTTACTTGCAACCCTTGGACTCTATGGTGTTCTGGCTTACAACGTCACGCAACGCACGCAGGAACTGGGCTTGCGTATGGCTTTGGGCGCGAAACGTGGCGATCTGCTGCGAATGGTATTGAACAGCGGCGTGAAACTGGCAGCCCTCGGGATTGTTCTGGGCACCGCCGGTGGATTGGGGCTGGCCCGATTGATTGCGAGCCTGCTTTTCGGGGTTGCACCCAATGATATTTCAATCTTCGTTAGCGTCGGGGTCGTCTTGTTCATGGCGGCTCTGGCGGCCAGCTATGTCCCAGCCTTGCGGGCCACAAGAGTCGATCCCATGGTGGCGCTGAGGTACGAGTGAGGAACTTATGACTGGCTTACTCCAAGACCTTCGCTACGCGCTGCGGCAATGGCACCGCACTCCGGGATTCACTGCCGTGTCGGTCATCACGCTGGCGCTCGGAATCGGAGCAACCACCGCAATCTTTTCAGTTGTATACGGCGTGTTGCTGCGGCCACTTCCGTATGATGATCCGAGCCGGATTGTAGCCATTTTCGAAATTACTCCGAAGGGCACTTGGAACCGGATCGCCGATCCCAACTTCGACGACTTCCGCGATCAGAGCCGCAGTTTTGAAGAGATGGCGAAGTACAGTGCTTACGCCGCATCGGTTTCCGGCGGCTCGCAGCCGAGTAGTTCGATGATCGGCCAAGTCTCCTCAGAGTTTTTCACAATTTTTCGGGTTCAACCAATCATTGGGCGCCGTCTTAACGCGGCAGATAGCGTCAAAGGCGCCACGCCAGTTGCTGTCGTCAGCTACGGATATTGGAAGCAGTATCTCAGCGGGTCTATTGAATTGTCGCGATTGCAACTGAAGATTGACAAAACACTTTATTCGGCTATAGGGGTAATGCCGCCAGGGTTTCAGTTTCCGCAAGATGTGGCAATGTGGGTGCCCTGTGACCGTGAGGGCGAAAATCCCAGCAGGAGCTCTCATAACTACGATGCAGTCGGGCGTCTGCGAAATGGCGTGGCTGTCGAGCAAGGGAACGCAGAAATTAGCGCTATGGCACGGCGGATTCACGATAGGTCAAGCGATCAAAGCGATTATCTGCTAAAGGATGCAACGGTAGTGCCTCTGCAGGATTCGTTGACCGGCAAGGCCCGCCCGGCACTACTCGTTCTGCTGGGAGCAGTTGGATTTCTTCTGCTGGTTGCATGCGCGAATGTTGCCAACCTTCGGCTCGCGCAGGCCTCGGTGCGAGAGCGCGAACTCGCCATTCGCAGTGCGCTAGGAGCGGCGCGCGGACGTTTGATTCGGCAATTCATTACAGAAGCGTTTCTGCTTTCGGTGCTTGCCGGCGGCCTTGGCGTGTTATCAGCCTACTTCGGCGTAAACGGCTTGGTAGCATTGGCCCCGCAAGATCTACCGCGCCTAAGTGAAGTCGCCATCAATATTCCAGTTCTGATCTTCGCATTGTTGCTTTCGTGTTCGGTGGCTACTGGACTCGGGGCCTTTACTGCGATCCGAGCCACATCTGGTGACGTGCGCAAGAGACTGGCGGAGGGTAGTCGCGAACAGGCGGGCTCTCATGCCAGTCAGAAAATTGGCCGAGCAATTGTCGCCGCACAGATCGCGATCACTCTGGTTCTCGTGATCGGTGCTGGATTGCTCGGGCGCAGCCTAATGAAAGTGCTCGAAGTCAACCCTGGGTTTCGGGTGGAAAAAATTGTCACGATGGATGTTTCCCTCCCGTGGACCGAGTGGAATGACCAAAAGGCAAAGCTAGGCCAGGCAATTTTCTTCCGCAATTTAGTCGATCGACTGAAACAGATTCCTGGAGTGCGCAGCGTGGGTGCAACGAGTGGACTTCCCATGGCTGGCGGGATCCCTGATGGCA
>QHZV01000100.1:6692-7656 GCA_003224785.1 Acidobacteriota bacterium | reverse complement strand
AGTGCGAGAGTGTCCGTCCGCATTGCGAACAGAATAGTGTTTGAACCGTAGCTTCCTGGCTCATTGCGTAGCCTCCCCGCTGTGCAAAGTCGCATTAAGCCTAGCGCAAGCGGTTCTGTACGCCAAGTACTATCTAGCCCCGAAGTGATAAGCCTGGCGGTGCCGCAGCATTGGTCAAAGATGGATGGGTCTAAGTGAGGAAATCAGAGGATCTTACTTGCGCAATTTAGGGCGATGCTCTCGAGGCCTGGTTCGGCGGCTGCCTAGTCAATCGGTGGCCGGCTTTTACTCAAACTTCTGGCGTGACGACCTTGCCATCGGCTAGTGGCAAACGGGTTCCCTTCCCCTTGTCGCTGCCCTCCTTATTAATACACTCTAGAGAGAGAGCACCATGGATTCGCCCGAACAGCCTCGCCCCGATCCGCCGGCTTTGCTGGATACGCGGATCTGCGACCTGGGACTGAAAATTGAAGGTTCACAGGTCGAGAAATTTGTGCAGCAGCTCTATCGGGAGCTGGAACAAAAGAAGATCGCGAAATTCCGGCCAGGAGTTTACTTAACCGATGAATGGGGATGCCCTTCGGGCGAGCCGGTGATTGGAATCCCGTTTTATCTTGCGCGCGCCGACCTTGGCCAGATTGAAAAAGAAAACAATGATCTGGAGAGCGATCGCGAAGTGATGATGTATTTGCGGCACGAAGCTGGGCACGCTTTCAATTATGCGTACCGACTGCACCAGACGGCGGAATGGAAGCAGTTGTTTGGACCGTATCGTAGGCCATATCGCGAAAACTATCGGCCGGTGTTGTTTTCGAAAGACTACGTGCGATATTTACCGGGTTGGTATGCACAGAAGCATCCGGACGAAGATTTTGCCGAAACATTTGCTGTGTGGATGACGCCGCGGTCTGGCTGGCGCAAGAAGTATCGCGGGTGGGGAGCAATGGCGAAGTTGCAATATATG
>QHZV01000100.1:0-6679 GCA_003224785.1 Acidobacteriota bacterium | reverse complement strand
TGGCGGATATGGAAATGACGGTCGCGGAGTTTTATCGCAACTCGACCGAGCAGATCCCAATGCTTGAGGTCACGCAGGACAGTGATCTTGCCATCATCTTCAATGCATCGAAGAAACGCAAGACCGCAGCGCCGGTCGGAGCTTTTCTGCAGAAGAATAGGAAAGTTCTGGTAGATCAGATTTCCAGCTGGACTGCAATGCCCAGATCTCAAGTACGCCGGCTGATGGAGTCGGTTGAGAAGCGAAGCTCCGAGATGGGATTGCTGATCGATACGAAGAGAGAGACGGAACACCTGGCGCAAATTACTGTGTTTGTAACGACTCTGGTGATGAATCACCTGGCGCGGGGCAGATCTTTTCAAGCGTAATGAGTTACGCTGGAGGTGGAATGAGCGACCAATTAAAAGTCGCGGTGCTGTACGACGTCTGGGGCGAGGAAGAAAAAGAAGAGGTTGACGCCGCCGACACCGGACGCAAGCGAAAAGTAAAGGAAGACCGCGAAGAGATCTTCGACGCACTCACGAAACTCGGGCATGAGCCTTTCTATCACGTGCTCGATGGGCGCCCCCAATCGCTCTATGGCCTGGGAAAATGCGGCGCTGATCTCATCTTCAATCTGACCGAATCCTACGCCGGCGATGACACGAAAGAAATGAACGTTGCGGCGTACATGGATCTCCTGGGAATCGTCTATACCGGCGCGGGGCCACACGCACATTTTCTGGCGCAGGATAAAGGCACAGCCAAAAAGATGTTCCACTTCCACGGCATCCGTACGCCGTATTTTGCGACAGCCTATCGTGGAAATATTGATCATGCTCACGATGTGAAGTTTCCGCTGATTGTGAAGCCGCAGTCAGAAGATGGGTCCATTGGAATTGACGCTGAGGCGGTCGTAAACGGCGTGAAGGAGTTGATGGAGCGCGTGGAATATGTTCAGAACGAGTTCGATTCACCAGCTCTGATTGAGGAGTACATAGAAGGCCGCGAAATCTATGCCGCCATTCTCGGCAGTTACGAAAAAACGGAGGTGCTTCCGTTAGTGGAGCTCGACTTATCAAAGCTTCCCGTAGGAACGCCGAAGATTGCCAGCCGAGATGTGAAGTTTGAAAGTGCGTCACGGGCTTACAAACTAACCAAGTCCAAAATCGCGGAAGACCTGGACGAGCAGACCGTACAGAAGCTTTCGGAGACCGCGCTGGCGGCCTATCGCGCCGTGAAGTTGCGCGACTATGGACGCATTGATATGCGTCTTACGCCGGAAGGAGAGGTTTACGTGATTGAGGCCAACCCGAACCCGTGGCTCTCGAGCAAGCACGAGTTTGCGATGGCGGCCAAGAAATCGGGCAGGAACTACACGCAACTGATCGGCGAGATCGTGGAGATGGCGGCGACGCGTGGCAATGTCAGAACCAAGGCTTCGGCAACTTAGGGACGTGCCGCCTTTTTGGATCGTATCCGCTTCGGCTTTTCCGGCGCGCCGCCCCCGACTTCAATTCTATTTCTTCCTCCCTGTTTGGCACGATAAAGCGCCTGGTCCGCCTCCTCGATAATTTCGTCAATGTACGCCTTTGGTCTGGATTGCGCTATGCCGATGCTGACTGTCACAGACAACAAGGTAGAAGATTTTGCCGGCGCCGCGGCCTTTCGTTTTGGAGCGGTGCGACGATCCGCAGTGCGCGAGATTTTCCGGCGCTCCTGTCCGCTGCGAACACGGAAGGTGGAGCTTTCAATGTTCATACGCAGCAGATCGAGATAGTCGACGACAGCAGATGCATTCTTATTCGGAAATAGGATCGTGAACTCCTCGCCGCCCACTCGAAAGGCTTGCCCTCCTCCGCCCACGCGAGCCAGCTTCGACGCTACAAGCCGTAGCACATGGTCGCCGGTGTCGTGCCCATAGTTGGCGAAACGAGGCATCGTTGAATGATCGGCGGGAATGAAGGCCGGTGAGTTCGTCCTGATAAGCGAGCGAGTAAGTGTTCTCGATGATAGAACCGGCCAATGCCAATGCCGCTGCGCCAAAGTATGCCGTACCGGGCTTGCCGGTCGGGCCAGCATGAAAGCCAAGCCAGGCCATGACCAGGGACCAGAACATTCCACTGTCGGTCGCACGATGAAACTGCGCAAATCGAAACACCAAAAGGCATAAGGAGGCAGAGAACATCAGAATCGCAGGTTGGGGCAAGTGCGAGTGGTAGGAGCGAATAATAGCAAAGTGGAGGAAGCCGGGAACCGTTTGGTCAGGGCGGGCTGCCGCGGCAACGAACACCGACTCGAAAAATAATAATGCCAGAAACCACAGCAACGTCCGACCTTCATCCCCACGCTCGGTGAAGAATGTAAGAAACGCAAAATTCAAGGGGATCAGTAATGCGATGGCATCAAACGCAATGAGCGCAGGTCCGGGCCCCCGTTGGGCGAACCATTGGATGGCATGGTGCCCAAGGAGCAGAACGATGACCGAGAACACGATGCGGTTCGAGTGGAAGCGCCAGGCAAGCAACCCACCAGCGACGAAGGTTGCGTAATAGAAAAACGTCACTTCAGATTGCGAAAGTGCAATCCATTTTGTGTCGAGCAGCAGGACCGCCCCCAGCACAATGAATGCGCCAGGGACAAGAAACGAGTTCAACGTCTTCCTGCTGAGAAAATCCATGACTAGCCCAATTATCCTCCGGCGACGGTGGCGTGTGCGCGAGTGGCGTAACAGGTTCGGTGCTGGCTTATATGAGGTGAAACTCTTCGATGGCTCCGAAGCCATTCGTGTCTTGCTCCATTGGTTCAGATCGCTTAGAAGAGAAGTTGCCATCATGCGAGTTCTAATTGCGGAAGACGATCCTGCTCTGGCCAGCTTTGTGCGCAAGGGCCTGGAAGCCGAACATTATGCAGTGGATGTAACCAGCGATGGGGAGCAGGCCCGGGCCATGGCCGGAGAACTCGATTATGACCTGCTGATGCTCGATCTGAACCTGCCAAGGGTGGATGGCGTCACGATTTTGCGGCATCTTCGTACCCGCAAGCCCAGCCTGCCCATTCTTGTGCTCACCAGCCGAAACCGGTTGAAGATCGGATCCAGTGTCTGGATCTTGGCGCCGATGATTACATGGGAAAGCCGTTTTCTTTCGCGGAACTCTCGGCGCGGATTCGCGCGCTCTTGCGAAGAAGCCACTTGCCGGCGGCAGCGGTACTTTCGGTCGCCGACTTGAAAATTGACCGGGTTGAGCGCCGAGTGGAGCGCGCCGGCAAACGAATCGAGCTGACGTCAAAGGAATTTGGTCTGCTCGAGTATCTGATGTTGAACGCGGGGCGGCGGGTCACGCGCGCCATGATCATTGAACACGTCTGGAACCTGTCCTTTGATACGGGGACAAATGTAATTGATGTGTACGTGAACTACCTCGCATCGTGCAGGCTGGCGCCTTTTGGGGCTCGAGGACTCATACAACTCGATCTTGGAGTTTCATTCGCGTTGATTGATGTCCTGCTGGGCGGAGAAGGTGGCGGACAGCCACCGGCACGAGAGATCACGGAGATCGAAGACCAGGTAATCGAGACTGTGATGCGCATCATCTGCCGCGAATTGCAGACGGCATGGCAGGCATTGTCGCTGGAATTTCATTTTGAGCAACGGCACCAGCCGGCACAGGTGCAACACCTCATGCCTCCTGAGGAGCGAATTCTCTGTTTAAGTTTTGAGGTCATCATGAAGGACTGTCGCGGGACGATGAGTGTGATCGTTCCGGCAGCGATTTCAAGCGCGTTGCTTCGCAAGCTGTCGGTGGCGCGTCCGCGTTCTTATACACAACTTGGCTCAGCCGACTCCATTAATCAGTTGAAGCAACTTTTGAAAGATTGCCCTTTCCGAATGGAACTCGGCCTGGGAGTACGCGCCTCCTCGCGCCAACTGGCAAATCTCGCCGCTGGCAATCTGCTGACGTTTACCCGCCGAACGGATGAGGCTGCTGAATTGCTCGCCGGTGAACGGCCAATATTTCGCGCACACATCGCCCGTTGCGGAGAATTTCGTGCGGCTCACATCGTTGGCGCGGTAGGCGACAAGGTCGAAGGAAGGAAGTCGCTATGAGCGAGCCGTCCGATCCGGAAAATATTGCGCTTGAATTCGTGCAGCTTTGGGCTGAGAACATGACCAAGGTCATGGCGCAGATTGCATCGGCGCCGTTTCCGGTTGAAATCGCCAGCACCGGACGGGCGATGAGGTCCCGCCAGCGGCGGAGGCCGATACATATTTGACCGTTACCGCGGCAGGCACCGTTCGGGGCGAGATGTGCTTACGCGTGCCGGAGGGCGTCGGCGCTCGCGCTCGCGAAATTCTTCACGGGAGAGGCGGACGCGGACAGGAAAGAATTCACCGCGAGTGATCGTTCCGCGGTAGAAGAATTATTTCGCCAAGTCGCCGGGCACGTTTCCACGGCAGCTAAGCAAAGATGGAAGGACATTCCCATCACGCTGGTATTGGGAGAAGCGCCGACCTGGTCGCCAGGGGCCAGCGGCTGGTTGTGCTCTGGAGCGGACGCGAAATTTAAAGTCGAAATCGGATGGCGGCTGAGTTCGGCGCTGGCAGCCTCGCTGCAGGCTGCCTGGCAACAACCGTCTGCGGACGATTCGGCCCCATTGTCGCCCGACACCGGCTTGGCGGAGGCGTCGAAATTCGACCTTCTGATGAACGTCGAACTGGATGTGACCCTTCGGTTTGGTGGCCGTGACATCCTGCTGAAGGACATTCTGGAACTCGGCGCGGGTTCGGTACTGGAACTCGATCGCGAGATCACCGACCCTGCCGACCTCCTTCTGGATGGAAAACTGATTGCGCGCGGAGAGGTGGTTGTAGTCGATGGAAATTTCGGATTGCGCGTCACCGAAGTGATGGCGATGCCGCAGGTCTCAACATAAGAGCATGCAAAGCCTGCAGCAGCAACTGCGCGAGTTCGTGTCAGGATGGGGCGGCCGCGTGCTCCAGTGCAATGCTGAAGACTGTGCGGGGACGCGCCGCGCGTGGCAACGAATTTCGACTGGCGCGGGCAGCGTTTGCGTGCACGGCTTGCGCTATTGTTTCCCGCAATGCTTTGAGCGGGAGCTACGGAAAAGGTTCGATCGCACGCAGTTGGCACGCGGGGCACGGCAGCACCCTGCGCACCGGATGCCTCTCGGCCTCCTGATGCTTTCCCGCGGAAGACTCACCGATTCCCAGCTTCGACATGCGCTCGAAGAACAGAAACTACATCCCGGACGGCGAATTGGCGAGTGCATGCAACGCCTCGGATACGTGAGCGAGCCGCAGGTGATTGCCGCACTCGCGACGCAATGGTGTTGCCCGGTGCTCAAAGCGTTGCCGCAGCGAATTGTCGAATGTGGAGTACCGATGAGTTTTCTGAAGAACTTTCACATGTTGCCGGTACATTTTTCGGTGGTCGCGCGAACACTTCACCTCGCTTTTGCCGGGGACGTCGAATATCCGGCGCTGCTTGCGATCGAGAAAGTGTTGGACTGCAAGACCGAAGCCTGCCTTACAACGCCTTCTGGTCTTCAAGCCGCCTTTCAGCGGGTTGATAAACAGATAGCATGCGTTGAAAAGGAATTTGAGGGGGCGCGTGGTGCGAAGGAAATGACGCGCATCACGGTCAGTTATGCCGGCAGGCTAGGCGCCGACGACGTCAGGATTGCCGCTTGCGGTGAAATTGTGTGGGTAAAAATCGATGGCAGCAAGGAAGTGATAAATCTGGTTTTCAATGCGATGAGCGCAAGAGCCGCCTAAATTCTTTATCTGCCGTGCGGACGCTTAGATTGCCCGCAGCACAAGCCGTGCCCCTTGCGGCAAGTAGCCTTTGCGGCAAAACCAGTCCTGCATAGCTTCGCGAAGTCCATCAAGTGGAACTCGCTCGCCGATTTCCAATAGTCCGTCGCCGACAGGCAATGTGTCATCAAAAATGCTCGCATTGGTGAAGTTGCGCATGGAAAAGTTGTCGAGCCATTTCAAAGCACAGGGCAGACGCTTGCCTTCGTGCTCGTATTCCACGCGAATTCTGCGGGAGAACATGCTGAAGAAATTCTAAAGCATTCAGCATTCAGCATTCAGCATTTAGGATTCAGCACTCAGCAGTCTGCAGTCAGGCCATTCTCGCCAGAAAACGACCCGGGTTTGGCGGGTCTATGCCGAACCATTAAAGTCTGTGCTTGGCTGAGTGCTGAGTGCTGATCTGCAAACTACATTGCCGGCGTTGGTGCTGCAGGTGCGTGCGCGCCAGCTTCACCGTTGACCAGGTCTTTGAGCTCTTTGCTGGGCTTAAAGAAAGGGATCTTCTTGGCGGGAACTTCGACGCGGTCACCGGTTTTGGGATTGCGTCCGACGCGGGGCTTGCGTTGGCGAGTGCGAAAGCTGCCAAATCCGCGGATCTCGATCTTGTCGCCTGCCCGCAGTGAGCGCACGACGCTGTCGAAAATTGTTTCGACGATTACTTCGCTGTCTTTGCGCGTCAACTCCGCCAGCCGGGAGACCTCGTCAATCAAGTCCGCTTTTGTCATAGCCTCTTCGCTCCCCTAAAGTTGATGTGGGGTCGAACGCCCCTGGTCCCTTGGGGTGGGGCCTGCATAACCTTCTCAAATTTCAGGGGTTGTTGGCAAGGGCCACTTTCCACCTGACTCGATCTCGTTATCGCCA
>QHZV01000099.1 GCA_003224785.1 Acidobacteriota bacterium | reverse complement strand
AGGCGGCTTTAGTTTCGGAAAAAGTGGAAACGAATGCGTGCTTGATTTGCTTCGGCAAAATGCCCGTGGACAGGCGTACGTGCAGATATGGAAAGCTCGAAGTTGGAAACTTCAAGGTGAAGTTTGAGCCCAGCCCTTCGTTGGTGAAATCGTAGAGTGTGCTGCTGCCCAGATTGCTGCCGGCTCGATCGTTCGGCATCGCGCGCCCTTGCATCTGCGTTCCATTGATGAAATTCTTTGCGTCTATCTCCAGTCGAACGCGTTCGTATTCTTTTATTCCTGAAACGTCGAGATCGAATTCCGTGTGACCGCCCACAGTTCCCAGGTTCAGAATCTTCGCTGGGGTTTCCTGGTTGGAACTGCCACCGCTTTGCTTAATTAGCGCATACGGGACTTGCGACTGCCCGTCATAAATTCGAATGTCGGCGAGCTCATTTCGCGAAGACTTCCATATGTCCGGATCTACGACAATGTAGTTTTGACGGTCAGGCGCCGAGATCGTTAGGGTTCGGGAGCGAGCGAAATACGGAATTGCGGCTTCGTAGCCCAATGCGGCCACTGAGACCGCGAGGACGAATGCAGTGAGTGCAGTCTTCATGCTAGGTGGCGTCTCCGGCGGGAGACGAAGGCTTTCGCCTGTTCAGTTTGAGCCAGTCCCGCTGATATGCAAACGAGACCGCGAGCAGCAGAACTCCAAGCACGACAAAACTCAGAATGCGATAAATGCGGTCGAGCTCCGAGGTGTCATACACAAAGACCTTGGCGGTTGTCAGGGCAATAAGGATCAGCGCCTGCCAGCGTACGAATGCCGACTTCCGCCAGAAGCCGATGACCATCAGCATGGCCCCATACCCCATGAAAAGCGCGGAGTAACTGAAGTCGCGTGCAATTCTTATCTCCGTCCAGTTTGCGAGAAGTCGATTTCCCGGACGGATTGCGGTCATCTGCCACGAATAGTAATCGGCAACTTCCAAACTGAGACCTCGCAGGGCGAGCGCGTTCAGCGCGACCACCGCAACTGCGCCGACATTTCTTGCAAGATCATCAGTTCGTTTCGACGCATGATACGCAATCAAACCCAACACCGCGATAGCGATCACATAAACCAGCATGCGCATGTTGAAAATCAGCACTGTGCTCTGGAAATTGTCATACAGCAGCAACCGTCCGACGCCCAGAACCAGAGCGGTGATCGCGAATACGTTCAACAAGTCCGATTTAATCCGGCTGCCAAGCCACAACAGCACCGCCGATTCAATGAACCATCCGATCGTGATCCAATGGGCCTCAAGCCGAATCGGAATCGCAACCGTAATCAGACCGACTGCCAGCGCAAGGTGCATCAGCCGCAAATTCGCTTCCGCGGCTTCGTCGGAACTCCTGGGACGCATTCGGTTCAGAGCCAGATAGACAGCGGCAAGTGCCAACGAAAACCACGCCATCGCCGTATTACTGATTTCCGTGATCATCACGTAGGCTTGGCAAAAATATGTGGCGGCATTCACGAATGCTAGAGCGAGGGGCATCATTCCTGCGCCGTGCTCTTGCCGAAGCATGAACAGCGGAGCAATAGCGAACACGATAAAGAACAGACTTGCGAAAATCAGCGTGGGCTGGAGTTGGGCCCGTGTGTAGAACTCGACGTCCCATCCCACGTAAAGAATCAGAGTTCCCACGAAACCCAACCAGAGCAATCTGCGCCAGGGCTTGAACGCGACGAGAGCGAGTATTCCGACATCGAGGATCGCGACATATGAAAAAAGCGCGATTTCGCGATTGACTCCGGTTGAAAGCAACACAGGAGTCGAAAATGCGCCAGTGATCGCGAATACAGCCAGAATCTCTGCGTCTTGCGTTAACGCGAGAGCGCATGTGGACGCCGTCACCAGCAACATCGCAATGAAAGCCGGCCCTGAATCAATTAAGTGATAGACCTGGAACGCAGCCCAAAGCGAGAGGTACATGGCGCCTATGCCAACTGCTTTGAGCGAGTAGGAAAATGCGCGATACCCGCGGCCGCGAAACCACTCACTCCAGATGACAACAGCGATGCCGGCGATCAGGCCAATTGCAACGCGGCCTGCGGGGCCGATCCATCGGTTGTCAAAGGCATATTTCAGAAAAAATGAGAGGCCGAACAGCACTGCCGCAATTCCGATGCGGTTCAGCCAGTGCGATCCAATACGATTCTCGAGATCCAAATGTTCGGTTACTTTGGTCGGACTTGCTAAAGATGATGGAGGAGGAGCCAGCGGCACAGTCGGCGGACGTGGCGGCGGCTCGACGACGCTCTCGACGTTCTCGCTTTGGGGAGCTTCCGTTCGAGGCGCTTCCGTTCGAGGCGATGGAACCGCTAACGCGGTTTCCAGCCGGTGAACCCGGGCCGTCAATTCGCGGATCTGCTGCACCAGCAGGTCAAAGTCTGATTGCGAGATCTCCACGTTTAAGGATTACCGGGACGATTATCTAGCAAGTCTGGGCAGTTTTCACCTTGTTTCTGGATGGCAGAACCACAGTTGCATCGTGACCGCGACGGCCCACTCGATACAACAATGAACAGAAAACCTCATGATGCAGCCGGAGTTCAGCACCAACAACAAACGCGGCCCCTGAAGGAACGCGCCAAAGTCACAACTCGCTTAGAACCGAGCAACGATGCCGGTCGTGATACGAATGTTCTTGTTGTCGCTCACGCCGTTAAAGCGCTGGGACATCCAATCAAATTGCGCGACGCGCCAGGCAAATGTGCCATGCCCAACGTCGGCGCCACCACCGATCATCATGTTAAATCCGTTCAGATTCGCAAATCCCGATGAAATCCTTCCGCCGCCTAAGAGCACGTGCGCGAACGGTTTCACCATCGGCAGATGAGCTGAAATTTCCGGCCCGAACGTGTATGTGTAGTAGTCGAACCCAGTAGGATACGCGCCGCTGAAATCAGCTCTGATACCAAGCCAGCTATTGAAGTTTCCAGTTAGAGCGGCGTTCCAGCCACCCGCGTTCGGGCCTCCGTCAAAATGGGTGTATTGGAATCCGCCAAAGACTTCCGCCTTCGGTGCAGCAAACGACGCCGCCGAGAGAAACACTGTAGCCATAACGCAAAGTAAAAGCTTACGCATCATTCCACTCCCAGATAGAAAATCTCGTGCCGTACGACGTTGATCGGCACTGGATAGACTTGAAATGAATTCAGCCGCAGCTGCAAATTCCGAATGTCATCGTCAGGGTACCTTCGTAATGTGACGTCGGCAATGCGGGGGGCATCCCGGAAGTAATGTCTAGGCGCCTTTTTTCTGCGCCCAATTCCATGCGCTTGAAATGATCTGGTCTAGCGATCTCTTTGCTTTCCAGTTCAGAAGCTTTTCTGCAAGCGTGGGATCGGCAACTAACTCAGCGGGGTCTCCGGGGCGCCGCCGACCGATATGGGTTGGGACCTTTCGACCCGTGACGCGTTCCACGGACGCGATAACCTCGTGAACCGAATAGCCCAAGCCGGTGCCGAGGTTCATAGCTTTCGATTCGCCTTTGGCTAGGTATTCCACACCCAGAACGTGCGCTTCGGCCAGATCATTGACATGAATGTAATCGCGAATGCAGGTGCCGTCCGCGGTTGGATAGTCATCCCCAAAAATTTCTAATGCTGGGCGCTGGCCGAGAACGGCTTGCAGGATGATTGGAATGAGATGAGTTTCAGGCTGGTGAATCTCGCCGATCTGTCCGCTCTCGTCAGCGCCGGCGGCATTAAAGTAACGAAAACACACAGACTTCAGTCCGTAGGCGCGTCCATACGCTTCAAGAGCATTTTCGAATGCTAGCTTCGTCGCGCCGTACGGATTGACCGGCTGGCGCGCGCTATCT
>QHZV01000098.1 GCA_003224785.1 Acidobacteriota bacterium | reverse complement strand
CCTATCCGCAACTTCCTTCTGCACCATCAGCACAAACATCTCGAAAAAATTGCGGTGCTCGAACAAGCGCAACAGAATGTCAGATGTGATGAAGTAGGGCAGATTTCCAATCACTCGCACTTTTTCGGGTGCCTGCTCCATTCCCGGACGTGTGCTGCCCGGCTTCGGTCCAAATAAAGTATTGAAGTCAACAGCAAGGATGTCTCCTTCAATCACCTCGACATTCGGAGCGAGCGAAAACTTCATTCGCAGTTGGGCAGCCAGCACGCGGTCAGCTTCGACTGCAATCACTCTCCGTGCGCGGCGCGCCAGGACCGAAGTGAGGGCCCCACGCCCCGGTCCTATCTCAAACACCGTCGCGCGCGACAAGTCCCCAAGCGCCTCCACAATGCGAATCGTGGCCACCGTGTCCGTCAGAAAATGCTGGCCCAGCTTTGGTTTTTTTTGCGGTACCCGGGCGCTCGACGCTTTCATTGACCCTCGTTCGTCCCGCCAATTAAACTTGTTGACGCACGCGCTTCCCAAAAGGCGGCGGGCGCCTCGCCAATATCATAGCGCGAGAACTGCAAGCACCTGCTGGAGCTTCTGGCTCATGCATATTGCGTTCGTAGCTTCCGAGTGCGTTCCTTTTTCAAAGACCGGCGGTTTGGCAGACGTGGTCGGCGCCCTGCCGCGCGCATTGGCCGCTGCCGGCCATGAAGTCAGCATCTATCTTCCCCGCTATCGGCTGACCCGGATCACAGATGAGCGCACCGTCGTTCAGAGCATCACCGTCCCTTTCGATGACCAATACCGCTTTTGCTCGATCCTCACTGGAGCAGGTTATCCCGGCGTCCGTTTTTATTTCGTGGATTATCCTCCGTTTTTCGATCGCGACGGACTCTACGGCACCGCGGCTGGCGATTTCCCGGACAATGCCGAACGTTTCGCCCTCTTCTGTCGCGCCGTTCTCGAAGGATCAAAAATTCTTGGTGTTCCAGATATTTTTCATTGTCACGACTGGCAGTCAGCGCTGCTTCCTATTCTTCTGCGCACGCAATATGCGGAAGATCCAGCCTTCCTCAACACAGGTTTGGTCTTCACGATTCACAACATGGGATACCAGGGTCTGTTTCCGCCGGAGATTTTGCCGCTCCTAATGCTGCCATGGGACTTGTTCACCATTTCGAAGATGGAATATTTCGGCAATGTCAATTTTCTGAAGGGCGCGCTGGCGTACGCGGACATGGTGACAACGGTGAGTCGCAAATACAGCCAGGAAATCCAGACGTCCGAGTTTGGCTTTGGCCTCGAAGGAGTTCTGAAGGAGCGCGCCCAGACCGTCACTGGAATCCTGAATGGCGTTGATTACGACGAATGGAATCCCGAGACTGACAAATACATTGCCGCTGACTACTCCGCCAACGATCTGACCGGAAAACAGGAGTGCAAGCGCGACCTGTTGGCGGCCGCGGGCATTCATGCTGACCCCAGTTCGCCCGTCATCGGAATCGTTTCACGCTTTGCCGCACAAAAAGGTTTCGATCTCATCGGACAAATTGTGGACCGCCTCGCTCTTGAAGACGTTTTGCTGATCGTGTTGGGCAGCGGCGACAAGCTCTATGAAGAAATGTTTTTGCGCCTGGCTCGGCGTGTTCCGGGCAAAGTTTCAGTGCGCGTGGCGTATGACAACGCGTTAGCGCACAAGATCGAGGCTGGCGCTGATATGTTTCTGATGCCTTCGCGTTACGAGCCCAGTGGTTTGAGCCAGATGTACAGCCTCAAGTACGGCACCGTGCCGATCGTTCGCGCCACCGGAGGCCTCGACGACACGATCGATCCCTGGGATCAACGAACTAAGAAGGGCACGGGATTTAAATTTCAGGAATACACAGGTGAGGCATTGCTACGCGCGATTCATCAGGCAACCCAGCTTTACCGCGACCAGGATTCCTGGCAAAAACTGATGCGCAATGGCATGGCCAAGGATTTCTCCTGGAAAGTTTCGGCCCGCGAATATGTCCGGGTATATGAGCGTGTGCGACAGCTGCATGCGCAGCCGATATTGGTGTAGCGCGATGAACTACTCCCTCCGGACCGTCTTCCACGTTGACATGGATGCATTCTTTGTCTCAGTCGAAGAATTGTTCGACCCTTCTTTGAAAGGCAAGCCGGTAGTTGTGGGAGGCCAGCGCCACGAACGTGGCGTAGTTTCTGCCGCATCATACGAGGCGCGAAAATTTGGCGTTCACTCGGCCATGCCGCTTCGAACTGCCGCTAAGCTTTGTCCCCAAGCTGTTTTCGTTGACGGCCATCCCGACCGCTATCGCACCTGCTCCGAGCAGGTGTATTCCGTGTTGAGTTCGTTCTCTCCTCAAGTGGAAATGGTTTCGATTGACGAAGCTTACCTCGACATGTCAGGCACGGAGAGATTGCATGGTCCTCCGCTGCTTGCGGCGCAGAAATTGCACCACAAGATGAAGTCAGAGACGCAACTCAACTGCTCCATCGGGATCGGCACGTCACGGCTGGTTGCGAAAGTTTGCTCGGGCAAAGCAAAGCCACACGGCCTTCTCTACGTCGTACCCGGGCAGGAGACGAAATTTCTCGCGCCTCTCGACGTTCGCGACATTCCTGGTGTAGGCAAGGTCACAGAGCAGAAGTTGAACTCCCTTGGCATTCGCACGGTCGGAGACATGGCAGGCAAGGACGAACATTTCTTGGATGAGCATCTCGGGAAATGGGGGCTGGCGCTCGCTGGTAAAGCCCGAGGCGAGGACGCTGGAGCATGGTTCGCTGGCGAAATCGGCGATTTGGATGCCGCGAAGTCCATCAGCCACGAGCACACCTACAACGAGGACACGGCTGACGTCACGCAAATCGAAGCCACTCTAATGCGCCTATCCGAAATGGTGGCGCGCCGCCTACGCGAACAGAAATTTCACGCACGCACCCTGCAGCTCAAGCTGCGTTACAGAGATTTCACGACGATTACTCGAGCTCACAGTGTTGAAACCCCGACTCAACTCGATAATGAAATCTTCAGTGAAATTCGAAGGCTTTTTCACGCCAACTGGCGAAAAGGAGCCGAGATTCGACTCCTTGGAGTGCAAGCTTCATCGTTCTCAGGTGAAAGTGCGCAAGGCGACTTGTTGTCGGGCCAGGAGCGGGGCAAGTGGCAACAGGCGCTCACTGCAATGGATCGGGTCCGCGAACGGTTCGGCGAGTCCAGCGTCAGGATTGGAACCGGAATGAAAGGCGGCTTCCGCGAACGGACCCATGAAAATCCGGCCGCCCTTCCCGGAAAATCCAAACCGCCGAATCAATAATCGTTCTATGGTGGCGGATTGAGAAAGCAAGCCGACGCGCTGGCCACGTTTTGCGGAGGCAAGCCAGGCGGCGTTTTCCATGGAATGTTCGTAAAATCGAA
>QHZV01000097.1 GCA_003224785.1 Acidobacteriota bacterium | reverse complement strand
GACTGATAAAGCGGTTGTGGGAGTTCCTTCGTCAGTGAGCGGCAAGGTCAAAGACGTTCTGGTGAAGCAAGGTGAAAAGGTCAAGGTCGGCCAGGTGATCTTTACTTTGGACAATGGTAGTCGAGCGGCACAGCCGCAGCCATCGAAGCCCCCGTCAGAAAACAAAGCGCAACCCGCGCCCGTCACTTCACAGCCGGTACAAGCCACGCAGCCGAAGACACCGACGCCTCGCTCCGCACCGGCCGCATCCGCCGTTCCCAATGAGACCCCCGAAGTCGCCGAGTTCAAGCTTCCAGAACTCGGAGAGAACATCAACCAAGGCGATTTGGTACGGCTGATGATTTCCCCAGGAGCCCAGGTTTCAGAAGGCCAGCCCGTTATGGAACTCGAAACCGACAAAGCCGTAGTTGAGGTTCCGTCATCGCTGACCGGAATTGTGAAGGACGTGCTGGTCAATCAGGGGGACAAGATCAAAGTTGGACAGGTGGTCTTCACTCTCGAACCGGGCGCGACTTCGCAGCCACATGCGCAACATCCTTCTCGCGTGGACGAATTTCACGAGCACCAGCGCTCCACTTTTCATGCGGCGATGCAATTGGAGGGCAGGACCGAAGAACAGGCGTTGCCGCCGGACCAGCCAAGATCCGCATCCGTAGCCACGTTTAGCATGCCGCTTGATTTGGACAGAGCAGCCGGCGTTGAGCATCGCGGCCCGGTTCCCGCTGCGCCGCACGTGCGTCGCTTGGCCCGCGAATTGGGCGTTGATATCCACAACGTAACTGGCACCGGCCCGGGTGGGCGGATCAGCGAAGACGACATCAAGCTCTACACGAAACTGTTACTGGCATCGGCGGTGTCCGGCGCAGGAACGGCTCAAGCTACTCACCTGCGCCAACCCAAGCTTCCTGATTTCAGTAAGTGGGGAAAAATCGAGCGCGTCTCCATGCGCGGCGTTCGGCGCAAGACCGCCGAGCACATGTGGGAAGCCTGGAGCTCTATTCCGCACGTCACGCAAAACGACAAAGCCGATATCACCGAACTTGAGCAGTTGCGCACACGTTTTGGACCAAAGGCTCAAGAGGCGGGTGGCAAGATGACCGTGACCGCCATCGCGCTTAAGGTTTGTGCTTCTGCTCTCAAAATCTTCCCTCAGTTCAATGCCAGCATTGATATGGAGAAGGAAGAGATCGTCTATAAGCAGTTCATCAACATCGGCGTTGCCGTGGATACCGACCGCGGACTACTGGTGCCGGTGATTCGCGACGTGGACAAGAAGAATATCGTCGAACTCGCGGCCGAGTTGACTCAGCTCTCGAAAAAAGCCCGCGACAAAAAGCTTGCGCCTGCGGACATGGAAGGTGGCACGTTCACCATCACGAATCTCGGAGGAATTGGCGGTACCGGCTTCTCGCCGATTGTGAATTATCCCGAAGTTGCGATCCTCGGGCTTTCCCGTTCGAGCATGGAGCCGGTTTGGATTAACGGAAAGTTTGAGCCGAGGCAAGTTCTCCCGGTTTCGCTCTCCTACGATCATCGCCTGATCGATGGCGCCGACGCCGCAAGGTTCCTGCGCTGGATCGCAGAAGCCTTCGAGCAGCCCTTCCTGCTTTCGGTGCAGGGATGACGACCGCAATCCGCGACATTTCCAAAGAACGCGATCTGCTGATCTCGGTTTATGAGTGTTTCAACCGCCGGGACATCGAGTCGATCCTCGCATTAATGCATCCTGAAGTTGAATGGCCCAATGGAATGGAAGGCGGCTGGGTACATGGCCGCGAAGGTGTGCGCGATTATTGGACGCGTCAGTGGGGAGTGGTTGACCCCCACGTGGATCCGGGTAAGTTCGAAGCAGACGATCAAGGACGCATTATTACGGACGTTCATCAGGTAGTCCGAGACATGAAAGGGACCGTACTGATGGACCGCATGGTGCAGCACGTCTATCTGATAGAAGATGGTCTGATCCGGCGGATGGACATTCGAGAATAACGCCTCGCAGGAACTTAATCCCAACAATGGCTGAAACTTCCAATTTGAATATGGCAGTCATCGGCGGCGGCCCAGGCGGCTATGCCGCTGCATTCCTCGCTGCCGATCTCGGCATGAAGGTCACGCTCATTGATCCTGAGCAGAACCCGGGCGGCGTCTGCTTGTACCGAGGATGCATTCCTTCAAAAGCCTTGCTGCACATCGCCAAATTAATTGACGAATCGCGCCATGCCAAAAGCTGGGGAATTGAATTCGGCGAACCGAAGATCGATGTTGCCCGGCTACGTTCCTTCAAAGAAGGCGTGGTCAATAAGCTGACTGGAGGACTGGGGCAAGTTTCGAAAATCCGTAAGGTGCAGTACGTGCGAGGCAAGGCAGCCTTTGAAAATTCCAACATAGTTCGTCTCACGAAAGATGGCGCTGGCGAAGAGAAACTCGGCTTCGACCGCATCGTTATCGCGACCGGATCGCGGCCAGCGGTAATTCCAACCTTGAAGCTCGACAGTCCGCGCATGCTGGACTCAACTTCTGCCCTTGATCTGAAAGATGTCCCCGGCACACTGCTCGTAATCGGTGGCGGATACATTGGACTGGAGTTGGGAACAGTATATGCAGCGCTTGGATCGAAAGTTTCCGTGGTTGAGATGACGGCTGGCTTGCTGCCCGGCGCTGATCGTGACCTCGTCCTTCCCCTTCACAAGCACCTGGAAAAAAGCTTCGAATCAATTCTGTTGAACACGACAGTTACTGCGGTCAAAGAAGAATCGAACGGCATTCGCGTTTGCTTCGACGGCAAAGACGTCAAAGAACGCGAAAAGGTATTCGACAAAGTTCTCGTCTCGGTCGGACGCAAGCCAAATTCCGAAATTCCCGGCCTTGATCGCACGCAGGTCCGCGTGGGCCAGCGTGGATTCATCCAGGTGAACAAGCATTTGCAGACCGACGATCCGGCGATCTACGCCATCGGAGACGTGGTTGGCGAGCCGATGCTGGCGCACAAAGCGTCCCACGAAGGACGCACTGCAATCGAGCACATTGCAGGACACAAAGTCGCTTTCGAGCCGAATGCAATTCCTGCTGTCGTCTTCACAGATCCTGAAATTGCGTGGACTGGCCTAACGGAAACCCAAGCGGCAAAGGAGAATCGTGAGATCAAGATTGCAAAGTTCCCCTGGGCAGCTTCCGGGCGCGCAGTAACAATCGACCGCACCGAAGGTATGACGAAGTTGATCATCGATCCCGCAACCGAGCGCGTGCTGGGGGTCGGTATTGTCGGCCCAGGCGCCGGAGAACTCATCGCAGAAGGTACGCTGGCGATTGAAATGGCTGCACTGGCA
The DNA here is from genome assembly GCA_003224785.1 of Acidobacteriota bacterium. GTDB lineage: Bacteria > Acidobacteriota > Terriglobia > Terriglobales > Acidobacteriaceae > Gp1-AA145. Next base: position 8,167 of record QHZV01000097.1, on the reverse strand, counting down.
AAAGACGTTGCGCTCACTATCCATCCCCATCCCACGTTATCCGAAACCGTGATGCAATCGGCCGAAGTATTTTTTGGAACCAGCACGGATCTGTATCGGCCCAAGCGGTAGCCGGCCGGTTGTCCATTCGATGAATCAACAGAGCCGGAGAGCAAAACTTCGCATAAGACTCCAGATCGCTGAGGCAGAATTCTGCGACTTACTAGTTCGATCATTTGCCACTCTGGTTCATTACTTCCGTTTGACTCGAAAATACTTTCCGCCTCGCACCCCATGATTTAACTTCTATGAGTAGTTCCGCCGATCCCTTACATGCCCGACGTCCTTGAGCGACTAAAAATCCTAATCGATTCCTCGACCCCCATCATTGTGATGGAAACGGTCGAGGAGATGCGCGCTGTGCGCTTGGTGCGCGCCGCATCGTCGCCGCTGAATCTCGCGGTGTTCGAATGGAGCATCGCCAGCGGGCTGGTCCGCTGCGGAACTGACACGGTAGTTTACGAGCATGGCTTTCCCGGCTCGGTCCACAATACTGACGCCGCAGGGGCAGTCGCGTTGTACCACAGCCAGGATCCGGCGCAGGCCCTCGGCAATCTGGAAGCGCTTTCGATCGAGGCCGTATTCATCCTCAAGGACTTTCATCGTCATATTGAAGATCCCGTGGTGGTGCGGCCCGAGTTGCGCAGCCTGATTGAGTTCGTCGAACTGCCGCTGCCTGACAAACAACGCCTGCGACAAATCATTGACGAAGTTGTGGTTCGGCTGGGAAAGACACACACGCTTCGGCGAGGACTTGATAATCCCGGCCTCGACGCAGTGGCAGCGAATCTGCGCGGACTGACAGAAGAAGAAGCCGACCGTGCAATTTCGCAAGCGGTCGTTACTCGCTATGGCCTCGTTCCGGAGACAGTCACCGACGTGGTTGAAGCAAAAAAAGACCTGCTTCGCCGTGCTGGAATGCTTGAGTTTGTGGACACCTCGGAGAATATGGCCGCGATCGGCGGCCTCGAGAACCTGAAGAACTGGCTAGCACAGCGCCGCGGAGCATGGGACGACGCGGCCCGTAACTTTGGACTGGACCCGGCCAGAGGCGTGATCATTTTGGGAGTACAGGGCTGTGGCAAATCGCTCTGCGCGCGGGCAGTCGCTGGCGAATGGAAATTGCCGCTCGTAAAATTTGATACCGCGGCTGTTTTTGACAAGTACATCGGCGAGACCGAAAAACGCATCCAGCAGGTCTTCCGCGTTGCCGAAGGGCTTGCACCGTGCGTCCTCTGGATCGACGAACTGGAAAAAGTTTTTGCAGGCAGCGGGCCGGATTCAGCTTCGGTGGACGCAGGTGTTTCCTCACGAATTCTGGCTTCGTTTCTCTCGTGGATGCAGGATCGCAAGGCCCCGGTGTTTGTTGCTGCCACCTGCAACAACGTGACCGCCCTTCCGCCGGAGTTAATCCGCAAGGGACGTTTCGACGAATTGTTTTTTGTTGATCTCCCGAATCAGGCCGAGCGTCAGCAGATATTTTCGATTCAGTTGGCAAAGCGCAAAAGGAATCCCGCGGAGTTCGATTTAAACCAGCTCGCGTCCGCAGCCCAAGGCTTTTCCGGCGCGGAAATTGATGCCGCTGTACAGAGCGCACTATATGCGGTATTCGCGAACCAGCAATCCCTGACGACTGATGCACTGATGGCTGCCCTGGCGCACACCGTGCCGCTTTCAACCACGCGAGCGGAGGAAATTCAGTCTCTAAGAATTTGGGCGAAGCAAAGGGCAGTGCCGGCGTCTGGAGCGCTAGCAGTCGCAGAGAAGGCTTCAAACCTCGCATAGCCTCACCACGGAGGAATGTTGAACGACTATCTTCTATCTGTAATTCTTGGCATTATCGAGGGCTTGACAGAATTCCTGCCAGTCAGCTCAACAGCGCACCTGCGCATAGCCGAATCTTTGTTTCACATCAACCTCGGCGATGGCTATTGGAAGATGTACACCATCGTCATCCAGCTGGGCGCAATCCTGTGCCTCCCCATTTATTTTCGCGAGCGAATCGCGAAATTCCTGAGCACATTTCCTCATGGCGAGAATGGCGACCGGACGGCGCTAACTCATCCACTAGGCCTGACCGCCATTGCGTTCGTGGTCAAGGTGATCGGCAAGCATCTTGAGAACCTCTACATAATGGGCGCGTCCCTTCTGATTGGGGGCATCGTGATGTGGGCCGTAGATGCGCTGAACTCGCGTGCAGAGAGGAATGGTCCAACCGCCACCGGCGGACGCATTCACACCTGGAAGATGGAAGCCATGAACCTCGGCCAGGCGGTCTGGATTGGTGCCTGTCAAATTCTGTCGGCGGTTTTCCCCGGCACTTCGCGTTCTATGTCAACAATCGCAGCCGGACAGATTGCAGGGATGTCACGAGCCTCGGCGCTCGAGTTTTCGTTCTTTCTATCTATCCCAACCATGGTGATCGCGACCTGCTACGACCTGCTGAAATCGCTACGCGGAAAAGGAGCGAACCCAATCGGCGTCTCGCAGATTGATGCACACGGCTGGGCCGTGCTCGGCGTTGGCTTTGTTATCTCTTTCTTCGTCGCCTACGCGGCAGTTGCCTGGTTCATGGCGTGGGTTCGAAAACGCGGATTCGTGCCCTTTGCGGTCTATCGGATTATCGTGGGCGCCCTGGTGTTGGCGTTTGCATCGAGGCTAGGATCTTGAAGATAGAAGACACCAACTAAATTAACTAAACACAGAGGACACAAAGGTTCACCAAGCACAAGCCTGTAAAACCTTCGTGAAACTTCGTGCCCTTTGTGGTGGATGTTTCTAAACCTCAGGGAGCCGCCGATTTCTTCAGTTCCTCCATCACACTCTGAATCAGCTCTTTAGCGTCAGTCAGACTCTTCATCACCAGCTGAACATCCATGACAGGACGCCCCGGCCAGCGTTGGCTTTGGCAATAGACGCCATGTTGTCCCACCAGAGCCATTGCGTCAGTGATCACGTCCATCGTCACGGCCAGGCGGCCTCGCGGCACTCCCATCATCGTCTCAAAACGATCAAGCTCCTCGCGTTTATCTTCGAATACCGGCATGGGAAGATTGTAAACAAGCGCCCAGAGATCAGCACTCAGCCAAATGGCGTGGAATTGCTAACTTTGAACCAGCGGGATAGTCTAATTTGCGCTGGCATTCGCCGAGAGCAGCACAAGCCTGATTGGCTGACTGCTGAAGTGCTGAATGCTGAATGCAATCGCTAAGGAGAGTGCTCATGAAACGAACCGCCCTCGCATTACTGTTGATGTTTGCTTTTTGTCTGGTCTCCAACGCTCAAGATAAGGGCCAACGTCCCAGTCCACCCGCGCAGGCGCAATGCAAGCTTTCCGATGGAAAGACCATTACTGTGGACTATTCCAGTCCGCGCATGAAAGGCCGAAAGGTTTTCGGTGACTTAGTTCCTTATGGCCAAGTCTGGCGTACCGGTGCGAACGAGGCAACAAAGTTTGTGACCACGGCGGCGCTGTCGGTCGAAGGCAAGGATGTCCCAGCTGGCAGCTACACAATCTTTACCGTCCCCGCGCAGGATAAATGGACGTTGATCATCAACAAACATACGGGCGAATGGGGCATACCTGGCCCGCGTGCCTATGTCACAGTCGAGTACGTCGTCTCCGGTTGAGAATTTCACCATCGCATTTGATCAAACAGGGAATGCCTGTACTTTGCAGTTAAGCTGGGAGAACACTCAGGCTTCGGTGAAGTTCTCTGAAAAGAAATAGATACAGGGCTTTGCTGATTATTTTCTTGAGCAGAGGATAATCACAGCCTTCGACGTCGCGTGAGGGAGTTACAATTTGCAGAAATCCTAACGGGAGGTTTGTGCTATGCCCGTGTACGATTACCACTGCAAAGACTGCCGGAAGACCTTTGAGCAGACCCTCACGCTGCATGAGCATGATCAAAGCCAGACTCGATGCCCACACTGCGGCAGCAAAAACGTAGAACAAGACGCGGCGGCTTTCTACGCGGTCACGTCGAAAAAGAGCGCGTAAGCAGCATTTGGTTTGGACGGATGAGCGCGTCCTTTCTACGTGTTCTGTGGTTGTTCCGAGGCCGGTTTCCAGCGCAGGATTGGTTTTCTTGCCGCAGCAGTTTCGTCCAATCGCGCGACGCGCGTCGTGTGCGGCGCGGTCTTGACTAGTTCTGCGTCTTCTTCAACTTCCTGCGCAATGGATTTCATCGCCTCAACGAAGAGATCCAGTTCTTCCCTGGATTCACTCTCCGTAGGCTCGATCATCATCGCGCCGGGGACGATGAGCGGGAACGCCGTCGTGTAAGGATGGAAGCCGTAGTCAATCAGGCGCTTCGCGAGATCCATGGTTCGCACGCCATTTTTGGCCTGAATCTTGTCGCTGAAAACCACCTCATGCATGCTGGGACTTGAATACGGCAGATCGAAAACGCCTTCAAGCCCCTTGCGGATGTAATTCGCATTCAGGACGGCGTCTTCAGTAGTCTGGCGCAGACCATCCGGCCCGTTCGCCAGCGTGTAAGCAAGTGCGCGCACGAACATTCCGAAGTTTCCATAGAACGACCGGACCCGCCCGACCGACTGCGGACGATCGTAGTTGAACCCGAGAGTGCCATCCGCTTTCGAGATCACCACCGGCGTCGGCAGAAATGGTTCCAGAATTTTCCTTACCGCGACTGGACCAGAGCCTGGGCCTCATCCACCGTGCGGAGTCGAAAACGTTTTGTGCAGATTCAGGTGCATTACATCTACACCGAGCTCTCCGGGCCGCACCTTGCCGACTAGCGCGTTCATGTTCGCGCCGTCCATGTAGAGCAAACCGCCCTTCGCATGAAGAATGTCCGCGACTTTGTGGATCTCCTGCTCGAAAATTCCCAGCGTATTCGGGTTGGTCAACATCAGTGCCGCGACATCTTCGTTCATTTGCGACTGGAGCGCGGCGATCTCGACCATTCCCTTTGAATTGGATTTCAGGTTCTCAACCGCATAGCCAACCATTGCGGCGGTCGCCGGATTGGTGCCGTGGGCGGAATCAGGAATCAGAATCTTCTTCCGCGCAGTGCCCTTGGATTCATGGTGTGCGCGCACCATCAGCAGACCCGTGAACTCGCCGTGAGCGCCTGCGGCAGGTTGCAAGGTGATCGCATCCATGCCGGTGATTTCAAGCAGACAATCGCTCAAAGTCTTAATGATCCGCAGCGCGCCCTGCGAAATTTTCTCCGGTTGATAAGGATGCCCGTTCGCAATTCCGTCAAGACGTGATACCACTTCGTTCACGCGCGGGTTGTACTTCATGGTGCAGGAGCCGAGCGGATACATGCCGAGGTCAATCGCGTAATTCCAGGTAGAGAGCCGCGTGAAGTGGCGGATGATTTCGATCTCACTGACCTCGGGCATATTGCCGAGCGTCTTTCGTTCGAATGACCCAAGAAGCTTTGACGTGTCCACATCCGGAACATCGAGTGGCGGCAGCTTCCAGGCAGCTTTGCCGGGAGAAGACTTTTCAAATATCAATCCTTCGTTCTGATTGACGTGGCGCGTGGCTTTACGAGTCATGTGCTTCGACATTAGCGGGCCACCTCTTCCACGCTCTCCTCGCGCGAGCCGTTCACGGAACTTTCGCTCTCGGCGACGAGCCCGACGGCAGTATCAATCATCGAGCGCGTGGTCAGCTCCGTGCAGCACCACAATGAAGCATTTCCGAGTTCGGGATAGAACTTCTTCAACGGAAGTCCGCCGACGATCTTGTGCCCTAGCAAGCGAGAGTTGATTGCATACGGATCTTCGCTGGTCTGAACTACGAACTCGTTGAACCGCGGCGTTGCCGGAAAGAGCACACTGGCGTGCTTTCCAAATTGCTGGACCGCATAGGCGGTCTTGGCCAAGTTGTGCCGCGCAAGTTCCTTCAGACCGACTTTGCCATAGATGGTCATAAAAATATTCACCATCAGCGCAACCAGCGCCTGGTTGGTGCAGATGTTCGAGGTCGCCTTTTCGCGGCGTATATGCTGCTCGCGGGTTGCAAGGGTAAGAACAAAGCCACGTTTGCCGCCGCGATCGACGGTTTGGCCCACAAGTCGCCCCGGCATCTGCCTCACAAACTGCTCGCGGGTTGCGATCACGCCGCAGTAAGGCCCACCGAACCCCACAGGAACACCGAAGGACTGCGCTTCCATGCAAATAATGTCGGCTCGTCGCCGTGGCTCGACGATGCCGAGCTAAACGGCTTCGGCGATCGAAACCACGAGCATCGCTCCCTTGCGGTGCGCAATTTCGGCCAGCGCTTCAACCTCTTCCAAACTGCCGAAGAAGTTCGGCGACTGAATCAGAAGGCATGCGGTGCCGCCAGTGATTGCGCCTTCCACCGACTTTGGATCAAGCCGTCCGTCACCTGTGAACGGAACTGTCGTCAACGGCATTCCCTGGTGAAATGCGTATGTAGCGAGCACTTCGCGAAACTCGGGATGCACGCTGCGTGCGACCGCTACCGATCGGCGTCCGGTCAACCGGACCGCCATCATCACGGCTTCAGCGGCCGCCGTCGAGCCGTCATACATGGAAGCATTCGCAACCTCCATGCCGGTCAACTCACAGATCATCGTCTGAAATTCAAAAATAGATTGCAGCGTTCCCTGCGAAATCTCGGCTTGGTAAGGAGTGTAAGCCGTAAGAAATTCCCCACGCGAGATCAGCGAGTCAATGATCACTGGCCGATAGTGGTTGTAAGCTCCGGCTCCAAGAAAACTGGCGTGATTCTCACCGTTCTCGCGAGAGCGCTCGCGAAACCAGTCCACAATTTCCGACTCCGCCATCTGCCGCGGAACTTTCAGGTCACGATTAAGGCGGTACTCGCCTGGAATCGGCGCAAACAGCTCATCAATAGAACTCGCGCCAATTGCCTTGAGCATGGCCTGGCGGTCAGCAGGAGATTTGGGTAGATAACGCATAAGGGCAGCTCTTGGCTGTTGGCTGTTATGTGCTCAAGCTGCTTTCGGTTTTGCCAACAACCAAGAGCCAACAGCCAACAGCTGCTTTAATGTCCTCCCTCTTCCGCCACAAATTTCTCGTAGTCGGCGGATGATAGGAGCGCATTCAATTCGCCGGGATTTTTCAGCTTGATTTTCAGCATCCAGGAACTGTGGGCGTCTTGATTGATTTTCTCAGGAGCGGTGGCGAGATCGCCATTTACTTCGGTTACAGTACCCGTCGCGGGTGCCGCCCCGGGCTTCGGCAGCTCGACGAACACGATATCGCCAAGCGATTCCTGCGCGTAGCTTGTAATGCCAATGGTTGCGGTTGTGCCGTCGGCTTTGATCCACTCGTGCTCTTTGGTGTATTTGAAATCAGACGGATAGGACATTTGAAAATCTAGCTCCTGGCTTTAAAACCTCTGTGCACCTCTGTGCCCTCTGCGGTTTACGTTTTTGAATTTTTCGGCTTCTTATAAAACGGCGTCGGCACGATGTGTGCTTTCACGCCCTGACCGCGAATCTCAATATTGATGCTCGTACCCACCGCCGCGAATCTAAGCGGCACGTAAGCAAGCGCGATGTTCTTCTTCAGAAACGGAGCGTACGAACCGCTGGTCACATATCCGATCTCAGCCCCGTTATCGTCGAGAACTTTATAGCCATCTCGAGCGATTCCCCGATCAATCATCTCGAGGCCGACCAACGTCCGCTTTAGCCCCTCGCCTTTAGCCCGTTCCAACCCTTCCCTGCCCACAAACTCCGGCTTTTCCATTTTGCAGAAGCGATCGAGTCCGGCCTCCCAAACATTGATGGTATCGGAAATTTCGTGTCCGTAGAGCGGGAGCTTCGATTCCAGCCGCAGAGTGTTGCGAGCCCCCAGCCCGCAGGGCACAGCGCCGAATTCGCGCCCGGCCCCAAGCACCTCATTCCACACCCGTGTGCTGGTCAACCGTCCCATGGGTCACCCAGTAAAATTTAACGCCCGAAAGATCTGCGTTCGTAAGTTTTTGCAGCAGATTGACACCCTTCGGACCCTGGATCGCAATCTGCGTGAAATCATCGGAAAGATTTTCGACTGCACAGTCAAACTCGCGAGTGTTATCGCGCACCCACGCAAAGTCTTTTTCGCGCGTGCCGGCATTGATCACCAGAAGGTATTCGTCTTCGCCAAGCCG
>QHZV01000096.1 GCA_003224785.1 Acidobacteriota bacterium | reverse complement strand
CAGTGGAGCACAGATCTCCAGTATCAGCTTGGTAGTCATTCAGTGGTGGAGGTTGGTTATACCGGCAATCGCGGCCGACGCCTCATGTACGGCAATCCCGATCTCAATGCCGACCAGCTTCCCACCCAGTATTTGGCCATGGGGAACGCCTTGCTCGATTCTGTTCCGAATCCCTTCTTCGGAATCGCCGATCCGAACACTCCATTGGGCAGCGCCCAGAAGGTTTTACGCAACCAACTTTTGCGGCCCTATCCCCAGTACACGTATCTCAATTACGCGCGATCATTGCCGGGTGCCAGTTCTGCGTATGACGCCCTCAGCGTTAAATACACAAAACAGTTTTCTAACGGCCTCAGCATGATCTCCAGCTATGTCTGGTCAAAAGCACTCGATAATGGATCGGAGGACTTGATCGGCTGGGCGATCGGCGGACTCTGGCGTGACACCTATAACACGAAACGTGACTACGGCATTAGCACGCACGATGTCCCGCAAAGCTTCGCTACAGCGTTCGTCTACGACCTGCCGTATGGTCGCGGTAAACGATGGGGTGGCGGGACTCCTGCCGTCGTTAGTGGGATTCTAGGCAACTGGCAAGTATCTGGTACAGTCCGCCTAACCAGCGGTTTACCGCTGCTTGCGCCGTTCTATTCCGACAACCCATTGGCAGATAACTTCGGGTTTCCAGGAATGGGGTACCCGGATCTGGTGGGCGATCCGAAACCCGCACACCAAACTCCATCGAATTGGATCAACCCCAACGCATTCGCGGTGCCGGGGGACTTCGACAACGGCATTTTCAAGCTAGGAAACATGCCGTCCCGCATAACCCAGCTACGCGAAGGCGCGACAAAGAATTTTGATTTCTCTGTCGCAAAAGCTTTCGACGTTACCGAGCGTTTCAAAGCGCAGTTCCGAGCCGAATTCCTGAACGCCTTTAACCATCCGACTTACGGAGGCATATTTTATGGCGGATGGGGGAGCAACATAGATCTTTGCATTGATTGCGGCAGCTTGGGCACGGTGTACGGGACGCGCAACGACCCACGTAACATTCAATTCAGTTTGAAAGTTATGTTTTAATGACGCGATGAATCAGCTTCGATTTGGGTGGTTGATATGCATTCTCTTAGTGTTGCCGCTGCATTCGCAAAATGCGGAGACGACGCGCTCGCAAGACTGGCGAGTCTATGGAGGTAATCCAGATGCCACTCATTACTCGCCGTTAGAGCAGATCAACCGCTCGAACGTGAAGCAACTGGAGCTTGCCTGGTCGTATGACACGGGAGAAACCGGGGGGCTTCAAACCAGTCCCATTGAAATAGGCGGGGTGCTTTATGCCATCTCGCCTTCACAAAAAGTACTCGCCGTCGATGCTGCGAACGGCAAACTCAAGTGGAAATTCGACTCCGGAATTGTCGGTACGCAACCTGCTCGTGGACTTGCTTATTGGGCCAGCGCTGACAATCAAGACCGCCGCATCATTGTCGGCGTAATGAACTTCGTTTACGAACTCAACGCCGAGACCGGCAAACCCATTCCAACATTCGGAACGGACGGACGAATCGATCTTCGCGAAGGACTCGGGCGCGACGTTGCGACGGGTTTCATAGCGCTCACCAGTCCGGCGGTGGTTTACAAAGACCTCTTTATAGTTGGTGGCCGCCTGCCGGAAACCTTGCCCGCACTTCCCGGCGACATCCGTGCCTACGACGTTCACACCGGAAAGCAGCGCTGGATCTTTCATACCATTCCACATCCGGGCGAGTTCGGTTACAACACCTGGCCGAAAGATGCCTGGCAGAAAAGCGGCGGCGTAAACAATTGGACCGGGATGACGCTCGATCAAAAAACCGGCATAGTTTACGTACCGACAGGTTCGGCGGCCTTCGATTTTTACGGTGGAGACCGCATTGGCGACGACCTGTTCGCCAACTGCGAACTTGCGCTGAATGCGGAGACCGGACAGCGCATCTGGCACTTTCAGGGCGTCCACCACGACATCTGGGACCGTGATTTTCCTTCGCCTCCCGTGCTGGTAACGGTAAAGAAAGACGGGAAAGCGATCAACGCGGTCGCGCAAACCAGCAAGCAAGGTTTCGTCTTTCTATTCGATCGCGCGAATGGAAGTCCGTTGTATCCGCTGGAAACTAAGAAGTATCCCGCGAGCGATCTCAAAGGAGAAGTGGCTGCAACTGAGCAGTCGCTTCCCACCAAACCGGCGCCGTATGCGCGGCAGCGCTTGACGGAAGACATGCTGACGAATCGCACGCCAGAAGCGCACCAATGGGCGCTTGAGCAATTTCGGACCTATCGCAGCGAAGGGCAATTCATTCCGCTAAGCACGAAGCAGAACACGATCATCTTCCCCGGCTTCGATGGCGGAGCAGAGTGGGGAGGTCCTGCATACGATCCAGAGACGGGCATTCTCTACGTCAACTCGAACGAGATGGCCTGGGCGGTTGAACTCGCCGAAAACAAAGCCGACCCGCAGAGCGGAAAAGGCATTTATCAGAGTCAATGTACGATTTGCCACCGCGATGATATGAAAGGGTCGCCGCCGCTGTTCCCGTCGCTGGTAGGCGTGCGCGACCGCATGACGCAGGATCAAATCAAGGAAAGAGTTCAAAAAGGTAAGGGACGGATGCCAGCCTTTCCTAATCTCACGCCCGACGAAGTCAACGCGCTGGTCTTGTTCGTAAGTGAGGGAGAAAACAAAGAGATATCTGGCAAACCGGTGCAGCCGCAGATGGGGTACCGTTTTTCCGGATACACCCGGTTTCTTGAATCTGAAAGGTATCCGGCGATTGCTCCGCCGTGGGGTACGTTGAACGCGATTAACCTGAATACCGGTGACTACGAGTGGAAAATTCCGATTGGCGAATATCCTGAACTCGCCGATCAGGGAATGAAGAACACGGGAAGTGAAAACTATGGTGGGCCGATCGTTACCGCGGGCGGGCTGATCTTTATCGGTGCTACCAATTATGACAAGAAGTTTCGTGTGTTCGACAAGTCGACAGGCGACTTGCTGTGGGAAACTACGCTTCCTTTCTCCGGCAATGCGACGCCGATCACGTACGAAGTTGATGGCAAACAATACGTTGTGATCGCTGCCGGCGGCGGCAAAGACACCAAATCGCCGTCCGGCGGAGTGTACGTGGCGTTTGCGCTGAAGAGTGCTCAATGAATCGCAGAGAATTTTCGAAAGCCATGGCGGCCTCTGCTTCTCTTTTGCTGCCCCGAGTCGGTTTGGCTGCTTCATCTGCTCGGATCGAACCGGCAACCCATCCCACTCGCGCATTGCACGAATTCGAAAAACTCCAGTTCGGAGTGTCGTTTCATTTCAGCATGAACACGTTCACCGGTAATGACTATGAGACCGGTGGCGTGCCCGCGAGTACGTACAATCCAACGAACCTGGATGTGCGCCAATGGATTCGCACCGCGCGGGACCTCGGCGCGCGCTATGCCGTGCTCACGGCGAAACATATGTCAGGATTTGCGCTCTGGGATTCAGCTAATTACGACTACGATGTTGCTGCGAGCCCGAATAAAACTGATGTTGTAGCCGAATTCGTGAAGGCTTGCAAGGAGTACAAGCTGAAGCACGGTTTCTATTACTGCATTCTCGATCCGCACAACGAAGGCAAATTCGACTGGGACATTCCGGTCAAAGATGATTATTACCAGCTGATTAAGCGGCAGCTGACGGAACTGCACAGCCGTTATCCGAACACGTTTTACCAATTGCTCGATATCACCTGGAAGCTTTCTCAGGACCAGCGCTGGGAACTGTATGAGCTGATCAAGAAATACAGCCCACACGGAATCGTAGTGATGAACCAGGCGTACTACCAGAGCAGGCGTAATCTCGGCCGCATTTGCGAGCCGAAAAGCTGGCCGACGGATGTGATCAATGCCGAGGACACGATGCCGCCGCCCGAAGGTCACGACGCGCACGTGAAGTTCGAAGGCAAAACATACTACATGCCTTTGGAAGCATGGATCCCGACCGGCCC
>QHZV01000048.1 GCA_003224785.1 Acidobacteriota bacterium | reverse complement strand
TTGAACAATGAGCCGAGGCTGGAGATTGTGTTTGCAGCATTCGAGACTGTCGAAGCTACCTGAGTTCCCGCACTGCCTACCGCTGCGCACGGATTCGACATCGCATTTCCCATCCCGCCCTGCACGTAGGATGAAGCCTGTCCGAAAGCGGCGCCCGGAGAGAAGCCCGGAGAAACTGATGCCGATCCATTCCTCAAGCCTTGGAAGTGAAGTGGAAATTCTTCGCCCAACGTGTGCTGATTGCCTTCAAACGTGTTGATCTCCGCGATGCTGAGGTCGAGCGTGTAAGTGAAACCTACAACCTGAGGGTACCCCTGCGGATAGAACTCTAACTGAGCATCACCAAATCCCGCCGGACGCACCACGAATTTGGGATCAAACGTGGCTCCATACACGAGGCCGAGACCGCGGGATGCATTCGGGCCCCAGGGAACAAGACGGTTCCCACGATCATCGCTGGCATTGCCGGAGGCGTTCACGTATCCGAGAACCAGTTGCTGATTGGTCTTGTTCTGGAAGCGGATGCTTAGATCCAGAATCTGGCGTTTGGCGGCATCCGTAGTGATGCGGAAACTGGTTATAGTTGCCGCGAAGTCGTTACTTTCGTAGCAGTAAGCCGTATTCCCGCAGATTTGCGGCGGAGCTGCGGGCGCTTGCTGGGCGGCGTTAGGATCCGGCGTGCCTGCAGGGGCAGCGGGAGCAGCGGGCGCTGAAGTTGTGTCTGGGATCTGTGCGATAACGCTGCTGCATAGGGTAATCACAAGTATTGCGAATGCCAGAGCGGGGAGATTTCGTAGATTCGAGTGGCGCATTTCAATCCTCCAATTTGTGAATTTCGTTCGCGAGCCAAGGCCCGTATCTGCTGAATCATTCTGTAGAGACGTTGCTTGCCACCTGTTGCCTGCTTCCAACGAAGACGTAGCAAGCTGCGTCTCCACGACAAACCATTCAAGCTGCTGCCTTCGAAGTTTGTGGTGCTGTTGTTTCACTTGCCCGTGCGAGCAGAAACTGCTTCGCGGCCACAGCCGTGAGGTAGAGACTCACCAGAAGAGACAGGTATGTGCCGAAGCCGAGAGAGACGGCGCTCATCATTTCTTGTTGGGCCTGCCGCTGCATTTCGCCCAACTGACCGTCCAGAGTTCCGCCGATCGAGCTGTGCATGTTGCTGCGTAACATGATTCCGACGGCAATCATGAAGGCGAGCGGCAGCACCCCCGCCAGAGCAGCGCGCTTGTCTTTCCAGAAGTAGGGAACAAAAGGGCCGGCCACAGCGATAAGAGCGAGGAAGCCGTAGAATCCGGCGCTGGGGCCTCCGCGCCCAGACATGACTGATTCCCACGGACTGTCGGCGTTGAGGAAGCCAAGAACTTGCCAGAGGGTGAAGCTCAACTTTCCGAATAGAGTCTGAACTGAGACCGCGCCAAGGAACGTCCAACTAATGATCAGCAAGGCGGTGGCGATCAAAAGCGGCAATCCGAATCTGGCAATTGCACCGGAAACCAGCACTCCGCCTTTTTGCCGCGCTGCTTTAACCACGGCTTCGGCCTGTTCCTTGGCTATCTGCGACTCGGAAACCTGGATGATTCCGAGAATGCTGGTGTCGGCGGCAAACTCCACATCAACCGCCATTCCGACCGTCGGTGGAACCGGCGATCTCCAGACGCCGTCCAGTGGAAACTGATGGTGCTGGCCATCCACCGAGAGCAGTCCCGGCCCGGTGGTTGCGTCGCGTAAAATCTTGCCTCGCTTGGTCATGCTTCCTCCTTCAGCGTTGCTATCGCTGCGCGGCTGTGACATCCACGGCTCCAACATGGTTTTTTCGAGATTGAAGCCCCAAAGTCCCACGAAAACCTTTTCTATCGCTGCCTGCCGGTTTGTGGCAGAATGTTGCTCAATTCGAGGCAGGCTTGATGGGCGCAATCCTGCACTAAACCACTTCTTCGTGTCCTGACGGAGTTCTAAAGAACTCTAAAGGCGGGGTAGGTATATGAATTTCAAGGGAACTATTGGTGAGGTCGAAGAGACTTCTGGCCGACTCTGGCGTTTTGCAGACTACGAATTCGACGAACTGCGGCGCGAATTGCGAGTGAAGGGCAAGTCCGCAGAGATCGAATCGAAGCCACTCGAGATACTGCTACAACTTTTGTTGCACGCCGGAGAGGTCGTCACCAAAGAAGAATTGCTCGAATCCGTCTGGCCAGATGTGATGGTGGTAGATGGATCACTTGCCACCGCAATTTCAAAACTACGAAAGGTGATGGGGGACGAAGCGCATCCCGCCATCGTCACCGTGCCGCGAGTGGGTTATCGGCTGGCGGTACCGGTGTATTGCAAGTCGGTCGCCGCGGCGGCTGGACCGGAACTCGGATTCAAAGCGGGCGACCTGGTTCCGGCAAGGGAACAATGGCGTTTGACGCGTCCGCTGGAACGTTCGGGTTCAAGCGAGGTGTGGATCGCCGAAAACCCGAAGACGCGTGAGGAGCGAGTATTCAAGTTCGCTTCGGATGGCGTGCGGCTGAAGGGACTCAAACGCGAGATTACGGTGTCCCGGTTCCTGCGAGAGTCGCTTGGCGAACGGCCGGAATTTGTGCGGATTTTGGAGTGGAATTTCGAGTCGGCGCCATTTTTCCTGGAGAGCGAATACGCTGGCCCGAACCTTGCGGAATGGGCCGAGCAACAGGGAGGGTTGGCGAAAATCCCAGTCGGAATGCGATTGCAGTTTTTAACCGATATCGCCAAGGCTGTTGCAGCGGCCCACGGAATTGGAGTTCTGCACAAAGACCTGAAGCCCACCAATATTTTGGTAGTCCCTGCGAAAACGGGAGCCGGGTGGCAGATCAAGATTGCGGATTTCGGCAGCGCGTCGCTGTTCGATCCCTCTCGCCTGCGTGCGCTCGGGATCACCAATCTCGGGTTCACGCAGACGGTATCGCCGCAAGATGGTTCTCTCACCGGGACGCTGATGTACATGGCGCCGGAAGTGCTCGCCGGGCAGTCTCCAAGTGCATCTTCGGACGTGTATGCATTGGGTGTGCTGCTGTATCAGTTTCTGGTCGGAGATTTTCGCAAGCCGCTGGCACCAGGGTGGGAGTCCGATATCGCCGATCCATTGTTGCGTGAGGACATAGCCGAGGCCGCCTCTGGAGATCCCTCCAAACGGCTGAGCAGCGCCGCGGATCTTGTGGAGCGGCTGACGACGCTCGATCAACGTCGCGCGCAGCGTGGCGAGCTGGAATCGGCGAAGCTCCGTGCCCAAGTCGCCGAACGGGAATTGGCGGAGGCCCGGGCGCGCCGGCCCTGGGTGGTGCTCGCGGTAATTGCACTGGCGGCAGGATTGGCTGTCAGCTTCACCTTATATAGAAGAGCGGCGCGAGAGCGTGACCATGCCAGCCGCCAGACCGCGATTGCTACTTCGATCAACCAGTTTTTGTCGGATGACCTGCTCGGCCGTAGCAATCCCTTTTTAAGCGGGAAAGCGAGCGAGTCGTTGACCGATGCGATCAGGCAGGCCTCGCCGTCAATCGATAACCAGTTTAAGGACGAGCCGCTGGTCGCCGCCCGCCTGCATCAGACTATCGCCCGTGCACTCGACAATCGCACCGATTATCCCGATGCTCGCGCCGAATACGATCACGCGGCCGCTTTGTTCCGCCAGGTTGATGGTGAGCTGTCGCAGGACGCGATCGTCGTTCAGCTGCAGCGCGCTACGGCGGAGTCGCGTAGCTACGAAAAGGACTCACTGCCGCTGGCGAAATCCATCCTGTCGCAACAGGAAGGGCTGATCGCGAAGCTGCCGCACCCTCGTTCGGATGTCCCGGTGTGGCTTGCCTCCGCGCGCGGGATGATTGCACTGATAGACAACAACGCCAAAGCTGCGGCAGAGAATTTTCAATCGGCAGTCGAAAAGTCCGAAGTCTTGCCTGCATTTGACGAGAGCGCAAGGCTTACGTTCAAACAACGGCTTGGGTTCTCTTACATTCGTCTGGGTGAAGGTGCCAAAGCCGAACAAACGTTTCGCGATCTAATTTTGGCTTTCACGCGCGTCACGGGGCCTGACAGTCCCAACGTTCTTCGCGTCCGATTGAACCTTGCGCAGGCTTACATGATTCAGAACAAACATGCGGAAGCGGTGAGGGAAGCGAATGCCATCTATCCGGATTTTGTGACTCATCTCGGCCCGGACCATGAACTCACGATGCAGTTGTTGACTACGCGAGCGCAATCGGAAGGCAGCCTAGGAATGTGGAATGATGCTATTCGCGACGTTGTCGGATGCCTCGATGGTTATGTGCCGCTCTGGGCAGTTTGTCGAAGGAGAGATGAACGCGCGCAAAGCTTATGAGGCATCCGTGAAAGCATTCGGCCCACGGGCGGGCCTTACTGGTGGCGTAGCTTCGACTTTGGCTGCCTGCCTGATCGGCTTAGGCAAATTGGATGAAGCCAGCAAGTTGCTCGCTCAGATTGACATTCCCACAGTCACCCAGCTTGCCGGGGATCCGGACTGGGGCGCTGGCGTGACATTGTTGCAAGCTCAGATCTCGTTTAGGCAAAAGGATTACGCCACCGCGCGCAAGGACCTCGATGCCGTCACACCAGTATTCACTCGGAAAGATGCGGAGGCGTATCAGAAGCACGCAGTGGAGTCGCTGGCGACGGAGCTTGCGCGAGTGCAGAAGAATTAAAAGTTTGTAAATGAGACCTCAGCCGCTTTACCGATTTCGCGCCCTTCTATAGAATCGAGAGTTTGCTGCCAGAGAAAGTTCAGTCGCAAGCGGATCCCACTCAAACCAAAGATAGGCTTGAATGGGCCACCCACCAAAGTCGGGAAGCACAATGAAAATTCACGAGTATCAGGCAAAAGCGATTCTTAAGAAGTTCGGTGTGGCTGTGCCGCGCGGCGAAATTGCCGACGATCGCGATCAGGCCATTGCTGCGGCGAAGAACCTGTTTGACTCAGGCGCGAGCGGTGCCGTGGTGAAGGCGCAAATTCATGCCGGTGGGCGCGGCAAGGGCGGCGGAGTAAAGATCGCGAAATCGGTGGAAGAAGCAGGCGAGCTTGCCTCGAAGATGCTGGGCATGATGCTAATCACTCACCAGACCGGCCCCGAAGGGCGAATTGTGCGACGCCTACTGGTTGAAGAGAC
>QHZV01000047.1 GCA_003224785.1 Acidobacteriota bacterium | reverse complement strand
TGACGCCGGTTACCTTGCGCAGCACACGATTGGATTCGAAGAACTGCGTGAGAAGGTGCGCGAGTACACGCCTGAGAAAGTGGCGGCCTGGACGGGAATGTCCCCGGCTGATGTTCAGAAGCTGGCACGGGAGTATGCGACTGTGCGGCCTGCGGTTATCCGCATGAACTACGGCGTGCAGCGCTCGCAAAACGGCGGTATGGCTTCCCGAACAATTGCGATGCTGCCATGTGTCACGGGATCATGGAAGGAAGTTGGTGGTGGCTTTCAGCTTTCAACCAGCGGAGGCTTTGGGCTGAACAACGTTGCGCTCGAACGCGCCTCTCTGATGGAAAAAACGCTGGGCAGGCCCGCGCGCACCATCAACATGGTGGAATTGGGCAAGGCGCTGAATGAAGTGAACAATCCTCCGGTGAGGGCGCTGTTTGTTTATAACTCGAACCCAGCGGCGGTTTGTCCGAACCACAATGACGTGATTCGGGGATTGCTGCGGCGGGATTTGTTTACCGTCGTTCACGAACAATTTTTTACCGACACGACTGATTACGCCGACATTGTGCTTCCGGCAACCACGTTTTTCGAGCACAAGGACCTGCAATCCGCGTATGGGCACTACTATTTGCAGGTTTCGAACCAGGCGATTGAGCCGTTGGGGGAGTGCCGCTCGAATACCGACCTATTTCGGGCATTAGCCGACAAGATGGGCCTTGAGGACGAATGCCTGCGGGATTCCGATGACGAAATGATTGATCAGGCGCTGGATTCGCCGAATGCGTGGCTGAAGGAGATTACGAGGGAACGGCTGGAAAATGAGGGACACATTCGGCTGAACTTTCACAGTGGAGAATTCCCCACCCTAGTCGCGAAAGACGCGACTAGAACGGGGCACCCTCAGAAGGGTGGGTCTAGAGAGCCGCCGCTGCACGAGGACGGGTTCTTCCTGCCGTTTGCCAATGGTGGCTTCCGGACAGCTAACGGGAAGGCGCTTCTTTATAACGAGGAGTTGAAGAAGCAGGGGCTCGATCCGGTTGCTGAGTTCATCCCGCCGGAGGAATCGCGGCACACTGTGAACGCCAAAGCGTTTCCTTTGGAGCTGCTGGCGCGGAAAGCGGATAATTTTTTGAACTCGACCTTCAGCAATTTGCCGGCGCTGCAGCTGTTGGAGGAGACCGGATTGCTAGAAATCAGCTCAGCTGATGCTGAAGCTCGTGGCATTCAGAACGGCGATACGGTCCGGGTGTTCAATAAAAGAGGGGAAATCCAGCTGAAAGCTCTGGTAGACGGCAAAGTTTCAGCCGGAGTAGTCGCCGCAAAACTGAATTGGGCAAAACTTACACCCGGGAATCGCAATATAAACGTGCTCACGTCGGAAAAACTAAGCGACATGGGCAACTCTGCCACGTTTTATTCCGTCTTGGTTGAAGTGGAGCTTTTTCGGCGCGCTTGATTGAGGGCGATTTGACGGCAAAATAAGGCGCGCTTTGGACGCTCTTCGCGACTCTACCGTATAATTGCGGTTTTCCATTAACTCCAGCCATCTGAGGTAGTGACGATTCTTTTCGTTGATCAGGATAGCCCTGCAATTCAGCGGGGCGGCGAGGATGGGCGTCCGGCAAAATTACTCGCCGAGGCGGCATCTCCATCATTCCGAAAGACTTTCGTTCGGATTCTTGCCATCGCCTTAACCGCGCTGAGCATTTTTCAGGCAGGCCTGGTTGGGCAACAGCAGCCGGACGTGATCTCCACTATCGAAATCCACGGCAATCGCAGCATCCCGGCGGAAACCATTCGGGCGCACATATTCACCCGGCCGGGAGATATTTTCGATCAGGGCGCCATCGAGCGCGACTTTAACTCGCTCTGGAACACAAATTATTTCGAGGACATCCGATTCGAGCGTGAGGCGACGTCGAAAGGCTGGATCCTGCACGTGTATGTAAAGGAGCGGCCGCGAGTTAAAGACATCAGCTATCTCGGCATCAATGCCATCTCGAAGAGTGACATCCTCGATCGGTTCAAGACGGACAAGGTTGGCCTGTCTCCGGAATCGCAATACGATCCCACAAAGGTCAAGCACGCCGAAGTTGTGATTAAGTCCTTGCTATCAGAGCACGGACATCAGTTCGCGACCATTCGCACGGAAATCCGACCGATTCCGCCGGCATCGGTGGGTGTGACCTTTGTGGTCCGTGAAGGGCCCAAAGTCAAGGTAGGGCACATCAGGTTCGAGGGCAACAGGCATGTGAGTAGCCGCGAATTGCGCCATGCAATGCATTTTCTGCGGCCGATCGGAGTCCCACATTCCATTTTCCTGGAAAATTTATTTGCCAAGACCTACGACGCGACCAAGCTCGACGAAGACATGGACCTGGTACGTGAACAAGAACAGAATCGCGGATATTTCAAGGCGGTGGTAGGCGATCCGAAGACGGTGATTCGCGACACCGGTCACACTGGCTTCCATATTCCACTGCTTCAGCACGGGCCGGGCAAGGAAATTGATATTACGGTGCCGATCGAGGAAGGCGAGCAGTACCTCCTCGCCGGGATTACTTTCAGCGGCAATAAAACGCTAAACAACAATGTGGCGTTGCGCAGCGTCTTCCAGATGAAGGATGGCGACATTTTCTCCCGCCAGAAATTCGGCAAAGGTTTAGAGAACCTCAAGAATGCTTACGGCACAAAAGGATTCATCAACTACACGCCTGTGCCGACGCCCACTTTCGACGAAACGAAAAAGACAGTTTCCTGGAACATAGAAATTGACGAGGGCAAACAGTTCTACGTCCGCAGAATTGAATTTCAGGGAAACACCACGACGCGCGACAAAGTTATCCGCCGCGAGCTTGCTCTCGAAGAGGGTCAGCAATACAACGAGCAATACTGGAAATTGAGTTTGCAACGTTTGAACCAGCTGGGATTCTTTGAGCAGCTGAAACCAGACGATCCAAACGTCACGGACCGCCATTTGGATGAGAAGGCGGGTTTGGTGGACCTCACGCTCAAGCTCCACGAAAGAGGAAAGAACCAGATCGGGCTCTCCGGAGGGGTGAGCGGACTGGCGGGATCGTTCATTGGATTGACCTATACCACCAACAACTTTCTGGGACTGGGTGAAACGCTGAGTGTGCAGGCGAATATTGGCAGCCTGCAACGCGACATTTCGTTCGGCTTCACCGAGCCATATTTATTCGATCGGCCGATCACAGCGGGATTTTCGGTTTATGGCCGCAAGCTGATTTACGATCAGGCGCGGCAGAACGCGCTTATTACGGGGCAGGTGTTGAACGTTTCCGCAGCGCAGCTGCAAAGCTTGCAGAACTACACCACCACCAGCAAGGGCTTCACGGTATCGGCGTCGTATCCGCTGCATCGGTCATTCAAGCGGGTCGGGGTCACGTATTCCTACGACGTGTCGTCGCTGATCGCATTGACGGCAGCGTCGAAAAATCTATTCAATTATCTGGCGTTCAGCGGAATCAGCGGTCCCAGCGCGCTGAACGGGATTGTGACCAGCAAAATTCTGGTGCAGTATTCGAAAAACAGCCTGGACGCGGCGCTTTATCCACACTCGGGAACGGAATATTTCGTGGGCGGCGAGATATCAGGGTTGGGTGGGACAGTGCGGACGGTGCGTCCGATTGTTGAGTGGAAACATCACATTCCGGTGCAGAACCGCCGCAACACGATTGGACTACACGCGCAGGCATCGTTCCTGAGTGGATTCGGCGGCCTTGTGGCGCCTCCATTCCAGCGCTTCTACATGGGCGGCGAGAACGACATTCGCGGTTTCGATGTGCGTTCAGTTTCACCGGTCGCGTTTCTTCCTTCTTCGTCGGCAATTCAGTTGCGCAATCCGGACGGGACCTTTGTTCCCAAGGACCCCAGTAATCCCGGCAAGGGAAATTACACGGTCCCGATTCCGGTCGAGCAGATCACGTTCCCCGGCGGCGATTTGAGCGTGGTCACGAACGCCGAGTACCGGATCACGATTGCAGGGCCGGTGGCGATCGCTCCATTCGTTGATTTTGGACTTGATCCCATTCTGCGGAAATCGCAGCTGCGCATCAATAACGGACAGTTCACTCAAATCAATAACCAGGAATTTGGGTGTCCGGCGCTTGATCCATTCAATAATGTTTGCGTGGACACACAGAAGTTTCAGTTCAGCCAGCAACTCTCGCCATTGGGCAAGTCGAATTGGCAGCTGCGCGGCTCCACCGGGTTGGAGTTGCAGGTTTTTCTGCCGGTCGTAAATGCGCCATTTCGAATTTACTGGGCATATAACCCGCTTCGGCTGAACGAGACCGCGCAGTCTCCAATTCCAGTTACGCGAAACATGTTCCCCGCGGGTGCTGCAGGAGACTACACATTTGCGTTGGCACGGAACACTTTTTCGCCAACCTACTTGTTGCGGGAGCCGCGGAAGACGTTTCG
>QHZV01000046.1 GCA_003224785.1 Acidobacteriota bacterium | reverse complement strand
AGAAACGATGCCCCGTACTGATAGGCCGGGATGATGTGAGGATCTAACTGAGTAGTTATGTTCAACAACGGCCACAACAGTTGGTAACGGCCTCCGCCATTGTGCAATGTGCCCCCATAATATTGCACGGCCCGCGTCCAATAAATATCAGCCAGCAACCCGTGATAGCCGAGGCTCGCGCGTTTTACCAGCTTTGGAGATGTAATGTAGAGAAATTGGTCAAGGGTTGCCCCGGAACGCACTCGATCCAGTCCTCGCAAGACTAGAACAGAGCCGCACATACAGGCCAGCATTAGAGTACCGGCAGTGATTGTGAGCCTGCGGGTGCGGCTCATTTCAAGCTCCGCCTCTCGAAGATCAGGGTTGCGCCGGCCAGCACGGCGAGGCTGTAAATCAGCGCATAGGCGGTATTAAGTCCGATCAGTTCCGTCGCAACTCCGTGGCCGTGCGCTACCTGGTCAATGATGTTCAATGCGGAGAAATTCGGCACTACGTAAGAGATGCCTGTCACCAGCAAGCCGGTGAGTCCGTGTGCCATTTTCGCGAAGCCACGTAAGTCTTCAGAGAACGTGCCAATCACGAACAGGGAGAACGTGAATACCGCCGATAGCAGCGGAGAAGAGAAGGACGAAAAAAATAACGCCAACCCAGTGATAATGACGAACTCCAGCACAATGAAGTACAACGCCAGGAGCACCCACCCATCGCTGGCGATGAGCGCATGATGAGATGAAACGTAAGAAAGAGCCGCGAACACTCCGATGGCCATAAAAGCCGCATTTACTACCAGGGTGCCAGTGAGTCCAAAGAACTTTCCCGCAATAAACTCCCAGCGCCGTACCGGACGCGAAAGCACGGTATAGAGAGTGCGTTTATCCATCTCTTTCGAAACCAGACCGATGCCGATAAAAATGGCGATGACCAATCCGAAGAGAGAAACGGCAGTGAGTCCTAGACTGATGACGACTAGGCGCTCGATATCAATCGAAATCTGGCCAACCAGCACGGCGGCGCCGGTCAGTAGCAGTGCGAACGCGATCAAGTTGTAGAGCACGCGGTCGCGGACCGCTTCTCGAAATGTGTTTGCCGCAATATATCCAATGCGTGAATTCATGATTTTCCAATGCCGGTGTGGGGACGGCTATGCTCGGATGCTGCAGCGGAGTGAATCTCCGCATCGCTTTGCATCTTTGGTCCGGCGGTGCCGTTGGGTCGGTTCGACTCGGCAGATTTGCCGAGTTTTTCGACGAAATAATCTTCGAGCGATCTGCGAACCGGGGTGACTGAGATCAACCGCAAATGCTCACGGCGCAATAGATCGAGTGCGGCATCCTGTTTCTCCGGCGTGACAACCGCGCGGACGGTATCTCCTGCAATGTGGCACTCGGCTCCCAGAGATTTGAATCCTGAAAGGCTGCCCGTGCCTGCCCAAACAATCTCGACTTGAGCGCGAGCTCCTGCGGTGAGCTCCTCGACCGCACCGATGCCGCGGAGTTGTCCCAGATGAATGATCCCGACGCGGTCACACAGTGCCTCTGCGTCCGAGAGAATATGTGTGGAGAAGAAAACTGTCTTGCCTTCGGACTTCAGTTCTTCCATCATGTTGCGCACTTCACGGCGACCCATAGGATCGAGGCCGGACATCGGCTCGTCGAGAAAAACTACCCGCGGATCATGCAGAATGGCCTGTGCAATGCCCACACGCTGCAGCATGCCTTTTGAAAACTTTCTCAATTGAAGATTGGCCGCTTCCTTAAGTCCTACCTGCTCGAGGACCCTATCAACTCTCGTGTTGAGCTGTTTGGGCGCGACCCCCGACAAATGCCCGTAATAGCGTAGAAGTTCGCGGCCAGTAAGATAGTCGTAAAAATAGGGATGCTCGGGAAGAAAACCGATCTGCGCCTTCATGCGCGGATCGTCCAGTTCCATGCCCAAAATACGAGCGCTGCCACTGCTCGGGAAGACGAGACCCATAAGAATTTTCAGGGTCGTAGTTTTGCCCGCGCCATTAGGTCCCAAGAAACCGAAGAGCTCGCCCTCTTCCACCGTCAGGTCAAGCGGAGACAACGCTCGTTTTGGCCGCTTGCGCCAGAAGCCAACGCTGTAAGTCTTTTCTAATTGATGTATTTCAATCGCAGCCATACGAGTTTAGAGGTGGACACCCGGAGATCTGGCACCTTGATCCCGGGAAAAATTATATTTTAAATATCCAGGAAAAAAGATGGCGCAGCAGATTCGAGCAATTACGGAAGTGTGTTCATGCAGGGCGCACATCGAGCTCCGGGCTCTCGCCAGATGGAAGGAAGCCAGCCTTGCCAAAGCAGCAGCAAAGAATCCTATTGCACCGCCAGGTATGTTGTGAGGCAGGTCAGGACATTGGGAGCTGGCGGTAGGGCGGGGGCCCCTGGGTTGGCGCGTAATGTGCCATCAGCAACGATGCAGAAGTTCCGAACACCACTTTGGTTAAATGCGATTGGCGCCGAGCTGCCAACGAAATCCATATTCGTAGTCGCACCGCCGCTCGCAAAACCTGCGGCAAACAACTGGTATCCGCTCTTAATACCGGTACTGAGTTTATCGTCGAGAATGCAGGCAGTGGCCGCAGATGGCGAACAGGGTAGTGCTCCGCCGAGGCTGATGAGATTGGTCGCAAACCCGATCTGGGGGTATGCCACATGATAGGTGTACTCGGCGCTTGAAATCTCGCGCACACTGCGCGCTCCCGAGGCTTCATTCGCGGCAATCCTGGCGCGCAGAAGGCTTGGAATCGCAATCGCGGCAATGATAAGAATGATCGCAACCACAATCAGCAATTCAATTAGCGAGAAGCCCTTTTGACGGTTCATCTACGTTAGTTCCTCGAATTCTTACTGCACTTACCCTGCCACACTATCGGGCAGTAGTGATAGGTAACCATCGCTTACTAAAGGCTATGTTCGACATATCTCCGTGACACAAAAAAAGAGCGCCGGATGTTGCCATCCGGCGCTCCAGGCGCTTACCCTCCCCCAGGTAATTGCCTAACTTAAGTGATTAGAGTGCAGTGAACGGTGCCGCAGTGCAGACCGCAGCGCCGCCGCCTGCAAGAGCGCCAGCTCCAGCGAAACCGCCGGTGTTGGCAGCAGCGGGCAGGTTGCCCCGTGCTACTCCATCCTCGATAGCACAGAAGTCGCGGGTTCCGCTCTGGTTGAACGTGACCGGAACAGCGGCTGCCGTGAAGCTCTGGTTTACACCGGCTGCTGTAGGATTCGCGCCTGTAGCCTGAAATCCGTATCCGCTCTTCACTGCCTGGCCAGCCGAGGCCGGATCGGCGCCCGACAGACCGCCATCAAGCAAGCAGGCGGAAGCGGCCGTGGGTACGAAAGCGGGTGCGCAGGCAGCCGTGCCATTGGGCGGACCCAGGGCGAGGATGTTTGGAGCGTAGCCCTGCGTGTTCGCATAGGTACTCTGATAAGCAATTTCTTGGGTGATAATGTTACGAACCGAGCCGACGGCCGAAGATTCATTGGCAGCAATCCTGGCGCGCAGCAGGTTCGGGATGGCAATCGCGGCGATGATCAGGATGATCGCGACCACGATCAGCAACTCGATAAGTGAAAAACCCTTCTGTTTACGCATTTTCGTTTTGTCCTCTTCTTTTTGTTAGTTCTTGAATCTCGGTCTCAGCGACCCGATGCAGGTATGTTCGCACTTCCCTCGCCAATGCCGTTAATTACCAAAGTGAGCGGATTTCCGCAGTTCACCACTGTATTTTCATAGGCTTACGCCGAAGTTCTCGCAGTCTTGCCCGCCATTATCTCGGCAAAATGCCATATTCTGTCATCCTGACTGACGGTTTGTGTCAGGTTGGCGCCCGGCAGCTTCTCCCGATATGGGAACGGCGACCCAACAACTTTCTTGCAGGGATCACAACAGAAAACTGCCGGAGGGACACCACGGGAAACTCTACTTAATATTACCACGCGGGCCGGGGGGCTTCTAGCCGGGTTAGGGCGACTTCTAGCCGGGTTAGGGCGGTCCCAGGCGAGCCTAGGGGATTTCGAGTGACCGCACCGTCAGCTTGGAAATCAAGTCTTTTCTTAGCTCGTATCCCGTGCCCGGCGCCTCGGTGACCGGAATGGTGCCTTGCGCGGTCACCGTGATTTCCGGCTCCACGATATCTTCTTCCCAGTAACGCTTGGACGCCGAAACATCGAGCATGCCTCCACACCACACGGGAATATTGTGCTGGAGACATTGGTCATGGACTGCGATGGCTTCGGTGAAACCGCCAACCCTGCCAACTTTGATATTCATAATCCGGCACGCACCGAGCGAGATTGCTTGTTCTGCGTCGCGCCGGTGGCGGATGGATTCATCGAGGCAAATCGAAGTCTTCAGCTCCCGCTGGAGTTTGGCGTGGTGAAAAATATCATCGTCCCATAGCGGCTGCTCAATCATCAGAAGATTGAAATCATCAAACTTGCGAAGATGTTCGAGGTCGGACGGGCGGTAGGCTGAATTGGCGTCGCAGCTCAGCAGGATTTCAGGCCAATGCTTGCGGGTTTTGGCAAGCACGTCGAGGTCCCAGCCCGGCTTCACTTTAATTTTTATTCGCTGATAGCCTGCCGCGAGTTCGCTTTCGATCTTTTTCATTAGATCGTCGTGTGAATCCT
>QHZV01000045.1 GCA_003224785.1 Acidobacteriota bacterium | reverse complement strand
CTGTAGTAGTTCCCATTTACACCACGCTCACGCCCGACCAAGTCTGCGAGTTGCTCCGGGATTCAGCAGCGCGCGCGATTTTCGTTTCCTCTCAGAAACACGTGGAAAGAATTCCCGACATGCTGCAGAAGACGGCGATTGAGCGAATCGCTGTGATGGATGAAGTGCCGCATCCCCGGGCCACGCAAATGAAAGAAATGATGCAATTGCCGGCAGATTCGCAAATTGACGCAGGCCGCGCCATTAAGTCCGACGACCTTGCCACGATTATTTACACATCGGGCACGACCGGAACTCCAAAAGGCGTAATGCTGACGCACGGCAACATGGCTTCGAACATCAATTATTCTTGTCGCGATTTTGGATTTCAGCCGGGGGTCACGTCCATTTCATTTCTTCCTTTGTCTCACGTGACGGCGCGATGCGTTGATCTCGGATTGCTTTCGCGAGGCGTGACCCTCGCACATCTGCCGCAGATTGACCGGTTGCCGCAGACTTTGCTCGAACTGCGCCCGCACATCCTGCTCAGCGTGCCGCGGGTGTATGAAAAGGTGCATACACAAGTTGCAGTCAAGGCCGCAAAGTTTCCGCGGAAGCAAATTTACCAGTGGGCGCTGCGTACCGGTCGAAAACATAGGCGGGAGATTCTCGAAGGCAAGACACCAACATCTCTTGCGTGGAAGCTGGCCGACCGGCTGGTCTATTCCAAAATTCGCGCGGGACTCGGAGGCCGGGTGAGCACGTTTATTTCCGGAGGAGCGCCGCTAGGCCGCGATCTTGCAGAATGGTATGCGGACGTCGGGCTGCTTATTTGCGAGGGATACGGATTGACCGAAACGTCTCCGGTAATTGCGGTGAATACGCCTGGCGCTCATCGGATTGGAAGCGTGGGAAAACCGCTCGGGAATGTCGAAGTCCGCATTGCCGACGATGGCGAGATTCTGGTGCGCGGGCCTTCGGTTTTTCGGAGTTATTGGAACAAGCCGGACGAGACTCGGAAGGCGTTTGTGGACGGCTGGTTCAAGACCGGCGACATTGGACGCCTGGATGAAGATGGATTTCTGTATGTGACCGACCGCAAGAAAGATTTGCTGAAGACCTCGGGCGGAAAATTCATTGCCCCCCAACCAATTGAGGGTTCACTCAAGCATCATCCCTGGATTGCGGAAGCGGTCGTCGTCGGTGATCGGCGCAAGTTCCCTTCCGTGCTGATTTTTCCGGATTTCGCGACTCTTGAGACCCATGCGTGGCAACAGGGTCTGCAGTTCTCGTCGCGAGAGGAGTTGGTGCACCTTCCTGAAATTCAGGGTCGCTACGCCGGCATCGTTTCGGTGCAGAACGAAGGTTTGGCGCAGTTCGAAAAGTTGAAGAAGTTTTGTATCGTTCCAGATGAACTCTCGCCGGCCAACGGGACCTTGACCGCCAGTCTGAAATTGCGGCGACGGGTGATTGAGGAACGCTATCGTGGACAGATTGAGGCGATGTACGAGGGAGCAGAAGTGGTGCGATAACGGCTGAAGAACTTTGACCGCAACCATCGCAAACGCAAAGAAGATCACGCAAAGAAAAGCAACGCGAAATTCATTACATTACAATTAGATTATGTCCGACCCACTCGTCATTGCCGGCCGTGAGTTTCGCTCGCGCTTGATTGTTGGCACCGGCAAATACAAATCGTTTCAGGAAACCGCGCGCGCGATCGAAGCGAGCGGCGCGGAAATAGTCACAGTGGCGGTCCGTCGGGTCAATCTGGATCGCAGCAAGGAATCGCTTCTCGACTACATTAATCCCGCAAAATATTTTCTTTTGCCGAATACTGCGGGTTGCTACACCGCCGAGGAAGCGATTCGTGCAGCGAGACTCGGACGGGAGGTCGGTATCTCAGACTGGGTCAAACTTGAGGTAATTGGGGATCAGGCAACCCTCTATCCCGATGTGCAGGCGACGCTTGAAGCGACACGTACCCTAGTGAAGGAAGGGTTTACTGTTCTTCCCTATACGTCTGATGACGTGGTATTTGCAAAGCGACTGCTCGACGCCGGCGCGGCCACAATCATGCCATTAGGTGCCCCTATAGGAAGCGGCCTGGGCATTCAGAACCGCGCTAATATTCAGATCCTGCGGGAGGTGATCACGGGCGTGCCCCTGATCGTGGACGCAGGGGTCGGCACGGCTTCGGATGCCGCGATCGCAATGGAGCTGGGCGCCGACGCTGTCCTGATGAATACGGGAATCGCCAACGCGCAGGATCCGGTGCTCATGGCCGAGGCAATGAAGCATGCCGTGATCGCCGGAAGGCAAGCGTATTTGGCGGGGCGCATGGAAAAGAAGCTGTACGCTACTGCGAGTTCACCGCTCGAAGGAGTTGTGCGGTAATCCTCTTGATCGTTCTGAGCGAGTGGGAAACAACGTGTTTCGAGGAGGATGTTTGAAGCCGGTCTCCACGCCTTTTAATCAGGGCTTTCATCGTTTTGCGGTATTCACCGCGTGCGCCACTTTCATTCTGATCATCGCAGGCGCGCTCGTTACCAGCAACGATGCGGGTCTTTCGGTTCCAGATTGGCCGACTTCCTACGGTCATGTATTGCGCCTACCTCCATGGATTGGCGGCATTCGTTACGAGCACAGCCATCGAATGATCGCGGGCTTCACCATTTTTCTGACTGCCTCAATTGCTCTGTGGACGTTTCTCGCGGACCGGCGCCGCTGGATGAAGGCGCTAGCTCTTGGCGCACTAGGAACAATCGTTGTTCAAGCCGTGCTTGGCGGAATGACCGTTCTGAACTTCCTGCCTCCGGCCATTTCGAGCGCGCACGCCGCCGTGGGGCAGACTTTTTTTTGTATCGCCGTGGCCATTGCAATTTTCACCGGCAAGCAATGGGTTGAGGAACCGCCGCAAACAGTTGCCGACGAACATCATCCTTCACTACTAACGCTCAGCCTGCTATCAATTCTGATCCTTTATGTTCAGCTAATTCTCGGTGCCCTGTTCCGGCATCACGGAATGGCGTGGTGGCCGCACGTATTGAACGCGCTGCTCGTTGCTCTTCTATTGACGTGGACGGGCATTCGAGCGCTGGTTAGTTTCTCGCGAGTTGACGCGATCCGGCGGCCTGCGGTGCTGCTGCTTTTTTTGCTGATGATTCAGCTTTGCCTGGGATTCGCTGCATTCCTCACTCGCGTTATTTGGGGCGCAGACGCCCCTCAGCCGGAAACTGCGATGGTGTTTTCGACTGTCGCCCACGTGGCAGTCGGCGCACTCTTGCTAGCGACCACTGCTGTGTTGACGCTGCGAGTATGGCGGCATGTGCCAGCAACACTGAAGGATGAATCTCTGGCGATCGAAGGCAAACGCGTCACAGCCTAGCTTCACTACCCAAAGTTTCGAATCAGCCCGGCAAAGCGTCCGCTCGTCGTAAAATAGACTTTGACCTCCGACATGTCTGCCGTTGCCATACTTGGGTCCATCCCGCCGGACCAGCTTGCCAACTCGTCAGCCATAGCCGTGCGCGAACTTGTGCATCGGTATGGCAGTCGCACCGCCTTAAACGGAGTGACGTTTGACGTTCGTCCGGCGGAATTGTTCGGCCTGCTTGGGCCGAACGGCAGCGGAAAGACCACGATATTTCGCATTCTTTCCACGCTGATGGTTCCGGTTGGGGGGCGCGCGCTCATCCTGGGACACGATGCCGCGAAGGAACCAAGTCAATTGAGGCGAGAAATCGGCGTGGTGTTTCAATCCCAAAGCATTGACCTGAAGCTCACCGCGACCGAGAACCTTCGCCACCAGGGTCATCTTTATGGGCTGC
>QHZV01000044.1 GCA_003224785.1 Acidobacteriota bacterium | reverse complement strand
CGTCTCGTACGCTTCGACCACATCCACCTTCGCTCCCATTTTTCGCAGGTCTCGAGGAATCACATCGCGAGCGACTTTTGCTCGGGCCAGCAGCACGCGGTTCCCTTCTACTTTGCCGCGCAGACTTTCAACGACTGATTCGGCGATGTAGCGCCTGGGGACAACCGCGACTTTGAGTCCGAGAGCTTCGATTTGTTTGCGCGTGGCTGGGCCTATAGCGGCGACCTTTAGTCGATGGAATGCAGCCGGATTAATACGCAACTTCTTCATGCGATTGGCAAGGGCTTCGACACCGTTAACGCTGGTCAGAATGAGCCAGTCATATTGATTTAGTTTTTTAAGGGCGGCGTCGAGAGGCTTGTAGGATTGCGGCTTGCGGATTTCAATGAACGAAATTTCGATGACCTCGGCGCCAAGGACCTTAAGGCCGCTCGAAAGTGTGCTGGCCTGATGTCGCGCGCGGCCGACAAGAACGCGTAGGCCGGAGAGTGGCATTTTTCCAGATGGTTTCAAAGAGTCGGTCGTTCCTCCGGGACTTGGTCTATCCTCACGCCATCCCCACCGCTGAAGCGCTGGGCTAAGGTCGAGCGCCCCTAGGGGGCTGCATCATTTGCACACCTCTCGTCGCCGAACCATTTTGTGAGATTCGTCACGTCCGCTCTACACCGAGCCCTTGCTGCCGCATCAGCGCTGCGACTCCGCTAATGGCCGAATCGGAGTTCTCCGCCAAGGCGCGAATCACATTTTCCTGTTCAATTTTGGTTCGATTCTGGCTGAGCTTGAACTTAGTCTCGATGCGAGTGGCAGCGATTTCAAACGCAACGATATGGCGCTGCATCCGATTGCGATATTCATCGCTGAAAGAATTCCATTGCTGGTTATAGGAAGAGTCAAATTGAGTGATGAGGTCGTCCAGGACTTGTCTTGTCGCGGATTCTTCTGTGATGACTCTTCCCTTCCCGTAAACATGGACGGCTGCGTAGTTCCACGTTGGGACGCTTTCGCGAATTTCGTAGAGCATGGGCGAAATGTAGGCGTGCGGTCCATGAAAGATGATGAGGACGTCATCGTTGAGCATCTGCCAATGCGGGTTGGCTTTGGCTACATGACCACGAAGCGTTACCCGGTCAGCGGAGTTATCGATTAGGAGTGGAAGATGCGTCGCGAAAGGGCCGCTCGGGTTGGGCGACACCAGAATCGCAAACGGATTGGCGCGCATGAATTCCAACGCAAGGGCCCGGTCTTCGACTCGGTTGAATTCGGGAATGTACAAGTAAGCTCCAATATAACGGCAATGCGACGGGCGAGACGCCCGTCTCCCCACGACTTCCGCCGACCCCACAATCTCTTTCTCTTTACTACGGCTGCTGTGGCAGTTCTGGATTCTGAGCGTACACCGACTCGAGTATTGAGGAGCCCCCACGGTCCAAAAGTCGCTTTGCAACCGACTCCCCAAGATAAACCGCGTTGTCGCCCTCGGCTGATTCGCGCAATACCGTCTTGCCATCCGGACTTGCAGCCAGTGCTTCGAGATGCAGAACGTTTCCCTGCAATTTCGCATTTGCGCCGATTGGGACCTGGCAGCCGCCGCCCATTGCCTTCAGCAACGCACGTTCGCAGTCGGTCTCTTTTCGCGCAGTTGGATCCTCGAGGAAAGCCAGCGCGGCGATTACTTCGGCGTCTTCAGCACGGGTCTCGATCGCCAAAGCACCCTGCCCTGCTGCCGGACACATGACAGCAATGGGCAGAACTTGTTTTATTGGTTCTGTTTTCCCCAAACGCTTTAGGCCTGAAAGCGCCAGAAGGATTGCATCGTACTCGCCCGCTTCTAATTTGCGCAGGCGCGTGTCGACATTTCCGCGAAGCGGATGAATAACTAAATCCGGACGTATTGCTTTGAGCTGCGACTCCCGCCGTAGGCTGCTGGTTCCGACGCGAGCATGTTGGGGCAAAGTTTCGATCGACGAGTACTTGCCTGAGCAAAAAGCGTCTTGCGGATCTTCGCGCGACGGAATCGCCGCAATTGCAAATTGCTCTGAGAGTTCTGTGGGGAGGTCTTTCAAACTATGAACTGCCAGATCAATTCGGTTTTCAGCCAGCGCTTCCTCAATTTCCTTGATGAACATGCCTTTCGATCCGACTTTGGCGAGGGCCACATCGGTGATTTTGTCGCCGGTGGTGTGGATGATCTCGATTTCAGTTTCGTGCCCACGTTCTCGCAAGCGACCTGCGATGTGGTTGGCTTGCCAGAGCGCCAGTTGCGATCCGCGGGAGCCGATTCTCAGTCGCAGGCGTTGCCTCCTTCATCCTGCGCTTTTTCGGCGGACTCGCTTTCAATGGAAGCTTTAGGTTGTTGATGTAAGTTGAACATTCGACGGAAAGTATCAAGCAATGTAGTTATCTCGGGGCCGGCGGCAGCAGACTTGAGCCGAGTGATGGGTGTATGCAGAATTTTGTTCACGATGCCGTGGCTGAGGGCCTCGACCGCATGCTCTTGTTCCGGCGAAAGCTTCCCTAATCGCCCGCGAACTCGATCGAGCTCAGCCTGGCGAATGGTCTCGAAGTGGTCTTGCAAAGATAAGATCGTGGGAACGACATGCAAGGTTTGCAGGCGCGCCTGAAAGCGCTCGACCTCAGCTTCGATAATTTTCTCGGCGTTCTGGGCTTCCTGCTTGCGGCCGGAGAGATGTGACGAGACCACGTCCTGCAGATCGTCAATGTCATAGACGAAGATTCCGTCGAGCTTGTTCATGGCGGGATCAACGTCACGTGGCACCGCGATATCAATGAAGAACATGGGCCGATTCTTGCGTTTTGCCAGGAACTTTTCACCGTGTTCGCGGCGGAAGATGGCAACCGGAGCACCGGTCGAACTGATAACAATGTCGGCTTGCTCGCAATGTTCGTAGAGGCGGTCGAATCGTATGGCCTTGCCGCCGAACCGTGACGCGAGATCGCATGCGCGCTCGTAGGTCCGGTTGGCGACGAAGATTGGGCCGGCGCCCCGAGCCAGCAGATGGCGAGCAGCCAATTCCGACATCTTGCCCGCGCCAACCAGGCAAACCTGTTTGCCTTCGAGCGATCCGAAAATCTTTGCCGCTAACTCTACCGCGGCGGAGGCCACCGAGACTGACGATGATCCTACTTCGGTTTCGCTGCGCACTCGCTTGGCGACAGCGAATGCGCGGGTGAGCAGCAGGTCGAGGTAGGACTGCACTGCGCCTGCGGCGCGCGCAGTGGCGTAGGCTTCTTTAACCTGTCCAAGGATTTGCGGCTCACCAACAATCATGGAATCGAGACTCGATGCCACGCGGAAGACGTGCCGCACGGCATCGTTCTGGCGATATTCGTACAAGTGGGGTTCGTACAGAGACGCGTCAAGGCTGAAGTGCTGGCGAAAAAATTGCCTGAGGTCCGTGCTGCCGTTCGCGGTTTGCGCCAGGACCTCGACCCGATTGCAAGTGGAGAGGATCATTCCTTCTCCAACGCCGGGCACTTGCATGAGGTCGCGCAACGCGTCAGGAAGCCGGCGCTCGGGAATCGCAAGCTGTTCCCTCACCTCGACGGACGCAGTTTTGTGATTCACGCCGAGGAGCTGAAAGTTCATGGCCGTGCCAGTCCGTGAAGCTTACTGAAATAATTTGCTCCCCAGGCGACGATGGCCATGGCGAAAACGCCGGCTGCCAGATAGGCTGCACGGCGACCGCGCCAGCCAGCACTCCATCGGGTATAGACAAGAACCAGGTACACGGCCCACATCAAA
>QHZV01000043.1:599-5097 GCA_003224785.1 Acidobacteriota bacterium | reverse complement strand
ATGGATTTTGAGTCTCGCAATCTATATCGCGAAAAATTAGTATTGATCGCCGAACGCTCCGACTCCACTGAAATAGAAGTCGCTTCACAGGCGCTGGAACTGGCGCGCCAATCCCAACAGCAGCCGGCTGAGGATTCTCGGATCGCACTTCGCGAATCGCACGTTGGCTATTACCTGGTGGGCGCCGGATCAGCCGAGTTTCGCGCGCGTATTGGATTTCGTCCTTCCCTCGCTCACAAAATCCGAGGCTTGCTACGCAGCCATCCAGACGAGTTTTATTTGCCCGGTATTGAAATCCTTACTTTCGGGCTGATGTCGGCCATCGTGCTGCTGCTTACCAGCACCTTCACTTCGCCGATTTTAATCCTGCTCTCCATGCTGGTTTTGCTGCTGCCGTGCTCGCAAAGCGCGGTACAGCTTATGAATTATCTGACGACCGCACTGCTTCGGCCGGAAATCCTACCGAAATTCGATTTTTCCAAAGACATTCCCGAGGATTGTACAACGTTGGTCGCGGTGCCGGCGCTGTTGCTGAATGAAAAACAGGTTCGGCGGCTGGTCGAAAATCTGGAAGTCCGTTTCCTCGGCAATCACAATCGCAATCTGCATTTCGCACTGCTTACAGACCTTGCGGACTCTCCGGTTCCGTCACGTGAAGATGATCCTTTGGTTGATTTGTGCAGCAATCTTGTTAAGGAGCTGAACGAGAAGTACTCGGGCAAGAACATGGGGTCGTTCCTGATGCTGCACCGGCATCGCATCTACAATCCCCGCGAAAAAGTATGGATGGGATGGGAGCGCAAACGCGGCAAGCTGATGGATCTTAACAAGCTGCTTACCCGCGAGCGCGACAGCTTTCCGGTCAAGGTAGGCGATCTTGCCCTGCTGGCGGAAGTGAGCTTTGTGATCACTCTCGACGCAGACACCGAATTGCCGCGGGGCTCTGCTCATCGTCTGATTGGAACTCTGGCGCATCCTTTGAACCGAGCGGTAATTGATCCTGAGAAGAACGTCGTGGTTGCAGGCTATGGAATTCTTCAACCGCGAGTCAGGATCAGCGTTCATAGCGCCTCCAGTTCACGGTTGGCGAACATCTACTCAGGCCAGACCGGCTTCGACATCTACACTCGCGCCGTCTCCGATATTTATCAGGACCTTTATGGTGAAGGAATTTTTGCCGGGAAAGGGATTTATGAAGTCGAGACGGTGCACAAAGTACTGGATCGCCGGTTCCCTCAAAATGCCCTGCTAAGCCACGATCTTATCGAAGGGGCCTACGCCCGCGCGGGATTAGTTACCGATGTCGAAGTCATCGAAGATTATCCATCGCACTACAGTGCTTACAACCGGCGCAAGCACCGCTGGCTACGCGGCGACTGGCAGATCACGAGTTGGTTGTTCTCCCGCGTGCCCGATGAGACCGGGCGCAAAGTGCCGAACCCGATCTCGCTAGTCTCGCAGTGGAAGATTCTCGACAATCTTCGCCGCAGCTTGGTAGAGCCCGCCACGTTTCTACTATTCGTATTGGGATGGCTAGTGCTTCCCGGATACGCGCGAAGTTGGACCCTGGCAACGGCTTTCATTTTGTTCATGCCGGTTTGGTTTGAATTTCTGTTCACGCTGGTGCGCTCTATCGCGGAACGGAAAATGGCGGTGGCGCGTGAAGCGCTCTCGGCGTTATTCAGTTCGAATGTCGGCACGCTCCTGAACATCATCTTCTTGCCGCATCAAATGCTGGTATCGCTCGACGCGGTGGTGCGGACATTAATCAGGCGGGTTTTTACTCGGCAGCGTTTGCTCGAATGGGAAACAGCCGCTGAAGCCGAAGCCGGCGTGGCCAAGCGTACTCCGGTGGATGCTTACCTGAACTGGATGCCGGTGATTGCTATTTTGCTTGGGCTGATTGTTTTTCTGGTTCGCCGGCCGGCTCTGGTCGCCGCGGTGCCAGTGCTAGTGCTCTGGGCGTGCAGCAAGCTCGTATCGAAATGGCTCGACAGCCCGGCATTCATGGCGCAGGCCGAGATTTCGGAAAAAGACCGACTCTTCCTTCGGCGCGCAGCGATCCGTACCTGCCGGTATTTTGCGGAGTTCAGTACTGAAAAGCACAACTGGCTCATTCCGGACAACGTTCAGGAAGAGCCTTTCGAAGTCGCCCCGCGCGTTTCGCCTACAAATGTCGGATTTCTTCTGAATGTGCGTCAGGTGGCATGCGAACTTGGCTATTTGACTCCTGCTGAATTTGTGGAGAAAACATCGCATACGCTCAGCACCATCCGCAAAATGCCACGGCATCGCGGGCATCTTTACAACTGGTACGACACGCAGACGCTTCAGCCTCTTCCGCCGCTCTTCGTTTCCTCCGTAGATAGCGGAAATTTGGCAGCTTCGCTTTGGACCCTTCAGCAGGGCTGCCTGCACCTGCTCGATCAACCTATTTTGCGGCGTGAACTCGCCTATGGATTCCTCGATCATTTACGGGAACTGACCGAACTTGACGTGTTTCCGAAGCGCTTGCTGGCCAGGATTGAAGCCAAATCGCATGCCAAAAATTGGATCGATCCCCTCCTGAAATTTCCTGCTGCTGCCTTGGCGCGGATCGCCGCCGACGAGAAAAAGTCAACCAAGGACACGCGATGGTTCTCTGGGCAAGCGCTTGCTCGGTTAAGCCAATTCCGTCGAACGCTGGTGCGATTTACTCCATGGATGTTGCCGGACTTTGCGGATCTCCGGGCCGAAGGTTCACTCTCCCTTCCACGCCAGGATGTGAAGCTCAAGGACCTACCCGACCTGCTCACACGGCTTGCTACCCGGCTGCACGTGGCGCTTGAGTCCGCATCTCCGCCCGCATCCCGAGACTCTCTGGAGCGATTGCTCTCGCTGGTGTCGGGCGCGAGGATGGATTGCGTCCGCCTGATTCAAGACCTGCAATTGCTGGCCGCGGACGCAGGAAAGTTTGCGGAAGAAATGGAGTTTGGTTTCCTGTGGAACCGTCAACGGAAAATAATGTCCATCGGATTCGAGAGCGAGAAAAACCAGATCCACGCGGCTTGCTACTATTTGCTCGCTTCCGAATCGCGCCTGGGCACTTTCGTTGCGATCGCAAAGGACGAGGTCCCGTCTGAGACCTGGTTCCTGTTGAGCCGCATTCACACCACCGATCAAGGCCGTGCAGTCTTGATTTCCTGGACTGGCACCATGTTTGAATATTTGATGCCGACTTTGTGGATGAGAAGTTATCCCGGCACTCTCCTCGACCGATCGCATCATTCCGCAGTTCTTTCTCATCAGGAATTCACTGCGCCGAAGCGAATCCCGTGGGGAATTTCGGAGTGCGCTTACGCCGAGAGAAATGATAGAGGTGACTATGGATATCATGCCTTCGGTGTTCCGCAACTGGCACTTTTCCATGGTGACGTGGAGGCGCTGGTAATCTCGCCTTATTCCACGTTCCTTGCTCTCAATATTTTCCCGAAGGCATCTCTGATCAACCTACGCCGGATGCAGCAGGATGGATGGTTCAGCACTTACGGCTTTTACGAATCTGCTGATTTCACTTCGTCACGAAATCGAACCTGGCGTCACGAGCGCGAGCTGGTGCGCTGCTGGATGGCGCACCATCAGGGCATGACTCTGCTCGCACTGGGGAATTTTCTGGCGGATGGAATCGTACAGACCTGGTTCCACTCTCATCCACGGGTGCAGGCGACTGAATTGCTGCTTCACGAACGGCCGGTCAACTATATGCCCTCCCAGGGTGCTGTCGCCGTATAGTCGTTGTTTAAATTCTTGGAAGTTAAACCTGTTCTAAGGCTTATGCTTGACCGCTCTCTAAGGGATGCCCTTCTCAGACTGGCAGCCATTTCACACCATTCGATACCATCTTAAAGACACCTAATACCCCGCCGACCTGGCAATTCCGTGCTTCGGTCAGTTCTGAGTAAATTTCCGTTGGTGTCTCCCGGAGTTTGCAGTGAAATATCTATTTGTCGCTACTGTCATTTTTCTATTTCTTAACTTTCGGGTTCTTGCAGGTACCGTACCCAGCACCAATCATGTTTTTGTTGTAATCGAGGAAAATCACGGATACTCAAGTGTGATTGGCAACTCGTCAATGCCTTACCTGAACAGCTTGGCAAATAAATACGGCTTGGCCACGCAATACTATGCAAATACGCATCCTTCGATTGGCAACTATTTCATGTTGACCACCGGTCGAGTTATTACGAATAACGACAGCATGTGCAGCACGATCACACAGGACAACATCGTTCGCCACCTGCTCACGGCTGGAAAGACCTTCAAATCGTACGCAGAAAGTCTTCCGCAAGCGGGCTACACCGGGTGCGGCAAGTATCCATACGTGAAGCGACATAATCCGCTGGCTTACTTTTCCGATGTCGCGAACAGCAGCGAGAAGTACAAGCTGGTGCCGTTCAGCCAATTTTCAGGTGACTTGGCGAATCACTCACTCCCTGAATATTCATTCATCGTGCCGAAT
>QHZV01000043.1:0-386 GCA_003224785.1 Acidobacteriota bacterium | reverse complement strand
AAGGCTCTAGGCGTAAGCAGTTTTCCCGGCGCCGCCGGTGGCGCTGCAAGCATGAGTGACTTCTTTTACTAAATTGCTAGGATAATCATTTGGCAGCGGCTGAGATGGATTTCCCGTTCTTCAGCAGCTCAATCGAACGCTTGGGATCGATCAAGTGGCGGCGTCCGTCCTCACTGGGCGTGGCGCCCTGCTTAATCAATTCGATTACCTTCTGCGGAGTCAGCGATGGGTCGAGTGCAAACAATTTCGCAGCCAGGTTGGTAACGTTCGGAGACGCCATGGAAGTGCCCGAAAGCTTGAGCTTCGCTCCTCCGGGAACATAGCTTTCGACTTCGTAACCGTCTGCATCTACCGCGACCGTTGGGCCGTAGCTGGTGAAAGATGTT
>QHZV01000042.1 GCA_003224785.1 Acidobacteriota bacterium | reverse complement strand
ATTCAAAGAAATTCTGGAGTGCCAGGCGGTAAACGTTTGGTTGTTGCAGCCCGACGAATCCCTCGTGCTCATGCATCAAGCGGGAACGGATCCCACTATTCAGGAAGGCGGCACGCAAAAAGCAGGAGATGGGTTGGCAGGCGATGTTTCTGATAGTGGAGAGACGTTGCTGATTGAGTCGCCCGATGACGAGCGTCTCGCTCTTCGCAACGCCGGAATTGAAGAAGGCGCGATCTTTTCGTTGATGGTCGCTCCATTGATCGATCGCGGCTCACTGGTTGGAGTGGTGGAGGCGGTGAATCGGCAGGACGGAGCGCCGTTCGATGAAGATGAACTCTTTGCGCTCACCAGCCTGACTGAAACCGCTGTCGGCGCCCTGCACAATGCCAGCCTGCTGATGGCCGAGCGCAAAGTCGAGATCCTTGAAGCGCTTGTAAAAACCAGCGGTGAAATTACTTCGACCCTCGACATGGATCGAGTCTTACAGGCGATCGTGAACGGCCCCGCCACCGTCGTTCCTTACGAAAGGGCGGGAATCGCGCTCGATGAACGTGGCGGAATTCAACTGAAGGCGGTATCCGGCACGACTCAGTTGAACGCCGACGAACCGCAGTACCGGGGTATGCGGGACATTCTGCGTTGGGGAGCAATATTGAAGGAACCGCTTCTCGTCGCGCAGCACGGCGACGAAATTGATTCCGATCGTGAAGAAACTCGCGCCAAGTTCCGCGAGTATTTCACCGAAACCGGAATGCGTGCGTGTTACATCATCCCACTCGCCGATGAGGAAGGCCGGGTTGGAATTCTGGGGTTTGAAAGCAGCGATCCGGATTTTCTCGCAGAAGCGCATTTGGAAATGATTCAGGTACTCGCCAGCCAGGCGACGGTGGCACTGCGCAACGCCTCACTCTATAAGGAGGTGCCGCTGATCGGCGTGCTGCAGCCATTGTTCGACAGAAAGAAGAAATTCCTCGCGCTCGATAAGCATCGTCGAGTGGCGTGGGTGGTGGGAGCCGCTGCTGCTGTTTTGTTCTTGCTGGTCTTTCCGCTTCCTCTGCGAGTTACTGGCGACACTATCGTCGCTCCCGCACACATGGCCCACTTGGGAACAGAGTTTGAAGGCGTGATCAGCAGCGTGTATGTACGCGAAGGTGATGCGCTAAAGAAAGGCGCCGCAATCGCCGGCCTGGAAGATTGGGAGTACCGTTCTGCACTGGCGGCTGCGAAAGCAAAGTATGAAAGCGCAACCGCGCAGATGGACCGCGCCCTCGCCAACAACGATGGAAGTGAGGCCGGCATTCAGCATGCGCAGGCGGATTACTGGCTAGCCGAAGTGAACCGAGCGCAGCAGCGATTGAATAGGACCGTAATTCGCTCACCTATTGACGGAGTTGTTGCTACCCCGCAGATCGAGAACTTTGTTGGACACAAGCTGAAAGACGGCGAGAGTTTTGTTGATATCGTGGACAACTCGCAGGCGCTCGTAGATGTGGCAATTGATGGAAGCGATGCGGGCCTGCTGCATTCCGGTCAAAAAGCCGATTTGAAATTCGAGAGCTTTCCTGAACGTACATATCGTGGGCAGGTGATAGTGGTGAGCCCGCAAGGTGTTTTTAAGGACAACGAGCCTATTTTCTTTGCGCGTGTGGGCGTCACGAATTCAGACGCGGCACTTCGTGCTGGTATGCAAGGGCGAGGAAAAATTGTGACCGGATCGCGTTCGGCGGGCGTGGTAATGTTTCGCCGCCCGGCTATGTGGATATGGGCAAGGCTTTGGAGTTGGTTCGGATGGTGATCTGGCTAAGCGCGGCACAAGGATTACGTATGAAAA
This sequence comes from Acidobacteriota bacterium, assembly GCA_003224785.1. Lineage (GTDB taxonomy): Bacteria > Acidobacteriota > Terriglobia > Terriglobales > Acidobacteriaceae > Gp1-AA145. The sequence goes on along the minus strand of QHZV01000042.1, from coordinate 3,574 downwards.
CTTTTCTAAGGACAGGTGCGCCGATTGTGGCGATCGCGTTCTGGCTCATGGCCAACATCGCGTGTACAAGTTCTCCCGCGTCGCCGTCATCGACAGTGGCTGCTTCGTCGACGCCGCTCGCACACGCCGACGTTGAGCCATCCACCAGCGCATCTCAGCCGAACGAATTCCTCGCATCAGGCCCAATCATTGTAGAAAACGAAGTAGATGTCGCAGCGCAGCGCGATGGCGTAGTCGCGAAAATCTCGGCCGAGCCCGGCACAGCGGTGAAAACGGGGCAGCTACTCGCGACGCTCGATGATCGTCAAATCTCCGCCGATCGCGAAGCTGCTCGGGCAAAGACACGCAGCACAGAAAATGATTTGAAAAACTGGGAGGCGGAAGCCAAGGTCCTTGAATCCGACTATGCGCGCGCGCAAAAAATGTGGGAAGCGCAAATTATCCCCAAAGAGCAGCTTGAACACGCCAGATACAAAGCGGAATCTGACCAGTGGGATGTAAAGCGTGTCTCGGAACTGCTGACCAATGCGAAGGCCACAGAGCTATCGCTTGAGTTAGAAATGGAGAAGACGCGCATTACCGCTCCATTCAACGGCGTTGTCGCTCGGCGGTACGTTAGGGCTGGGCAAAGCGTGGTAAAAAACGACCGCCTTTTCTGGGTGACCGCGGTTGCGCCGCTTCGCATTCGCGTAACTCTGCCGGAAAAGTTCCTCGGGCGGGTCCATCCCGGCACACTCGTGGGGATCACCGTTGTTGAAGGCTCCGATCCGCGGCGGTATCGCGCCAAAGTGATTGAAGTAAGTCCGGTAGTCGATCCGTCGAGCGACACCATCGAAGTGCTGGCCGAACTCACGGGCGACACCGCTGGTCTGAGACCGGGGATGCGTGCCGACCTCCACGTCGCCAATGTCCCATGAATATCGTTCGAGCCCTCGAGGTTGCGCTGCCGGAGATGCCGGAGCGGATCGTACGCCAGACGCCTCCTAAGCTGGATCCGCGGGTCATATTCAAAGAGCACATAGAGAATGGTCAGCCGACGGTCTTAGTTAAGTTGCCGGGCTCCGACCTTCTCTTCCGTTTTTCTCCTCTGCAGTGGCGCTTGATTCAAATGTTTGACGGTCGCAGTTCCTGGGCGGAAATCTCGGCTCGATTCGAGCAGGAAACCGGCACCTCCGTTTTGGAACAAGATGTAAGCGAACTGGCGAGTTTCTTACAGAGCAACAGTCCGTTAATTTGGAAGAGCCCGCTCGAACGAAATATCACTCTTCAGGAGGAGCTGCGTTCTTCGCGGAAAAAACGCCGATCACGTCAGCTTGATTTCGCCGAGATCACGATCAAGACCTGGGACGATGCCGACGGCTACATCAACTGGCTCTATCCCAAGGTCAAATTTTTGTTTACGCCCTGGTTCGCCTGGACCAGCATCGGCTTATTCGCCCTGATGGGATGGATGTGGGCGGAGCGCTTGGGCGAAATCTGGTCTGATAGTTTTGCTTTTTACAACTTCACCGCAAAATCAGGCAATGATCTGATCGAGTTCTGGTTTCTCTTCGGAACCATGGCGGCCATCCATGAAACCGCCCATGGTCTCGCCGGCAAACATTACGGCGCCACCATTGAAAAAATGGGTTTCATGCTGATGTATTTTGCGCCCAGCTTCTTCTGCGACGCGACACAAGTTTGGATTCTCGGCGGCAGGTGGGCCCGCATTGTGACCGCGTTCGCAGGCATCTGGCTTGATCTCGTGGTCTGTTTTGTGGCCACGGTGCTTTGGTGGACGACTGCTCCGGGAATGACGGTGCATGACTGGGCTTACAAAGCAATGATGGTCACCGGGATCGGCGTCTCAGTCTTGAATCTGAATCCGTTGATCAAGCTGGACGGATACCTGATCTTTTCGGAAATCCTGAAGGAACCGTCGCTAAAAGAAAGCAGCACCGAGTACCTGTCGGCATGGATGCGCAAACATATATTTCGCCTACCGGCCGACGTGCCTTATGTCGCCAGGCGTAAGCGTCTTTTTTATGTCATCTATGCGACGCTTTCGGGAATGTACAGTTACGTGCTGCTTTCATTTCTGATGGTGGTGACGTACCACATTCTTCGCTCGTTCAATCCGGATTGGGCTTTTATTCCTGCAGCCGCGATTGGCGCGTGGGTTTTCAGATCAAGAATCAAACTCCTGGTGAAGTTCATGAAAATGCTTTATCTCGACAAGAAAGAACGTCTGCGCGGCTGGTTTACACCAGTGCGCAGTGTGGCACTGGCGGGCGCAATCGCGATAGCTGTGCTGGTGCCGATCTGGCCGGATTTTGAGCAAGGTCCTTTTCTCCTCGGTCCCGCCCGGACCGCTGTTCTCCGCGCCACGGTGCCGGGAACCGTGACGGCTGTTTCCGCGCGAGAGGGCGACATGGTCATGGCCGGAACTCCGTTGGTGCGCATACGAAACCTCAGCCTCGAATCGCGATCGCAGGATGCCGAGCGCTAAGGCAATGCGGACTTATACGGATGTGGGTACGGCTGAGCAGGAGAGGCAGAACCGGAGCACCAACAATCAACTCGCCGGCGAACAGTTAAAGCAACTTGCCATTGTCAGTCCGATTTCGGGAGTAGTTCAAACGCCGAATCCCAACGATCTGCTCGGCCGTTCTCTCGATGAGGGAGACGTTGTGCTGCGAGTCGGCGACAACTCAGAAATGAAAGCGCAGGTTTACATTCCTGAATTTGCCATGCACAATGTGCGGGTCGGCCAGAGCGTCCGGTTATTGCCTCAAGGCCGTGTCGTGCCGATCACTGGAGTGCTCTCCATGCTTTCTGCCACTTCAGTTCCGATCGCAAACGAGTTCGCTTCCAAAGAGCAGCTTCAGGGTATCAATCCGCCGCGATACTTCCTTGGGACCGTACTGTTGAAGAATGACGGGGAGCTCTTGGCAGGATCGATGGGAACAGCCAAAGTACTGGTCGCGCGGCGTAGCCTGGGCGGATTAGGATTGCGCTTCTGCCGGGAGTTGGTGTATCGCAAGGTTTGGTAGGAAATAGAAAGAGGACCGAACTTTGTTCGGTCCTCTGTACTACTTCGGCCTCGATATCTCTTGCTGTGCGCGGCCACCTGTGCCGTAAACCGCCACGTCGCACAACTTCTCACTGCTGCAAGGCCGATTGCCCCATCAGTTTAGCGATCGAACTACATCTTGATCTTGGACGACGTCATGCTGACTGCAAGTCGGGCACCGACTTTGGGTGCGGCCATGCTAACCGCAAGTCTGTGGCCGACCTTCGGCGCGGCCATGTTTACCGATAGCTTGCTGCTGGCTGCCGGGCTAGCTAGCTTGTTGGAAGTTAGCTTCGTCGCGCTTACCTTTGTGACATTGACCTTCTTGGCTACTGCGCGGTTGCTGATAAGGGACTTTTTCTCGATTGACATTGTGGCGGCTCCTTAAATTTTTCGTTTTGCTGCTACTGACGCATTTGTATATTGCACAGCGAGGGCCAAACTCGTTTCAGGAATACATAGCTTCGCTGCGTCAATGAAGACAGTAACTTGCGAGAAAAGGATGGACCTGGAACTGACAGG
>QHZV01000486.1 GCA_003224785.1 Acidobacteriota bacterium | reverse complement strand
AGCGTATTTCCCACGTCAAAAAAGACGGCCTTGGTCGGCATGGATTCAGTGTATCTTTCAATGTATGTTGGGGTGCGGTGTTGAACGCGCGAGCCCGCCCGTATTGCTTTATAGAAGAGAATGAAACCTGGCATCTTAGTGGCGCAGGTAGTCCTGGCCAATAGCAGAATGTATGACCTGCTATGGGGAGCTGTCTTCGGTTTCGCCACACTGAACATTCTTGGGCTTGTAGCAAGACGCTTCGAGCCGGGGCGCAACCGAATGACTTTTGGCGAGATGCTCGCGATCACAGTCGCCGCAGTTTCAGTTCTTATGCTGGGCTGGGAGTTGCTGTTCTTCTTCCACGTATTGCCGATCCATCTGGACTCGCGCTAGCTGGTTTTGGAGTATGATTTTTCGAGATGCCTTCGGCAAAGCAAAAGAAGTCCTTCGATCTGACTTGCCCATGCTGTAGCGCGGTGCTTAAGGTGGATCCCGAGATCGAAGCTGTGATATCCCATGTCGCCCCGGTCAGGCCCAAAATGTTTAATGACATGGAGGAAGCCGCCCGCGCAATGAAAGAGCAGGACAACCGGCGCGACTCCATTTTCCGCCAGTCCGTCGAAGCGCAGAAGCACGCCTCCGATCTGCTCGAAAAGAAATTTCAGGAAGCCTTGCGCAAAGCCAAAGAAACGCCTGATACCGGAAGGCCAATCCGCGATTTCGATTTGGATTAATAAAGGAGCTTTTAGCCGTTAGCCATTAGCTCTTGGCCAGGTCGCCTGTATTGTGTTTCTTGTAGCAATTATGAACAGCCGAGGGTTCTTGTGAAAACGCCGAGAACTGAAGGCTAAAAGCTGCTTTCATGACTCGATCTCGAATCCCCAAGCTTCAAGCAATGGCTCAGGAATGTACTTCGAATTCTTGTTTCGGCGTGCCCACTCCCGCAGCCGTGTAGAGCGCAGGTACTGGTCCGGAGTGAGTTTGTACTCCTTAACTACTTGTTCGAACTCCGTCACCGTCGGGACAATCGGCCCGATCGGTTCGGGCTTACCCCAGTTAGGATTGCCTCGTCTTTTTGCCATGAAAATATGCCCTCGCTGCTTGAATTATGTCTTCAATAACTTAGATTCTGCTGGCTTTGCTAAGGATTCCGATTCCTAAGCTCTTGCTTGGACCAATAAAAGAGAATTGCCGGGGCCGATACAGAAGGGACGAAAACCCAGTCGGAAACGCCTGATTCTACTTCAGAATGCCCCAAAGTCAATAACGATTTAGGCACAACATCGCCAAACTACTGTGCATATTGGGCTTAGTTCCAAATTGGACTCCATGGACGCTTAGGTTACTAGAGTAACCACCTTCTGTCCCAACTCCGTGAAGCACA
>QHZV01000041.1 GCA_003224785.1 Acidobacteriota bacterium | reverse complement strand
TGTTAGACTGAGGGTGCCAAGCACTACTTTTTACGAGAAATGGCTGAGTTTCTTGTCAAAATCGCCGATGAGCGGGGCCACCTGACACAACAGGTGGAGAACGGCTATTCCGAGGCCGAGATCCGCGATCGCTTCGCCCAGCAGGGTTTCCTGGTCTATTGGGTAAAGCCCAAAGGCGTATTGAGCAAAGGCGGTCTCAGGGGCGGCAGGCGGGTAAAACCATCTACGTTCATGGTGTTCAACCAACAATTGCTCACGCTGTTGAAGGCAGGGCTGCCGGTGTTGGGAACCTTGGATCTTTTGATCAAGCGCCAAAAGGATGCATATTTTCGATCGTTGCTGCAGAACGTAAGGGAGCGGGTCAAAGGCGGAGAGTTGCTGTCGGAAGCATTTTTAGCACAGAACGCTTTCCCGAAAATTTACACAACTACGCTGATGGCGGGCGAGAAAAGCGGCAACCTGGACGAGGTGCTTACTCGATACGTGAATTTCCAGAGGATGGCATTGACGTTCAAAAAGAAGCTGCTGGTTTCGCTGGTGTACCCAGCTTTGCTGGTGGTCGCGGTCACCTGCATGTTCGTGTTCCTGATGGTGTTTGTTGTGCCGAGATTCGCCGACCTTTACAAGGATTTGAATGCCACCCTTCCTGCGATCACGCTGTTTATGCTTGCGGTTGGGACGCATATGCAGCAGTACGCCCCGATTGGGACGGTGGGAATCGTTGCGGCGGTGATTCTGCTGTTACGGTGGCGCGCCACTGATAAAGGAGCCGCTGCGGTGGACCACATGACGCATAAACTTCCAGTCATTGGCGACATTTGGCTCAAGTATCACGTTTCTACATTCTCTCGCATGCTTTCGACTCTGTTGACCGGGGGAATGCCGCTGGTTCCCTCACTCGAAACGGCGGGCGCTTCGATGACCAGTCGGCAGATTTTGAATGGAATTCAGAACGCTTCAATCCGGGTGCGCGAAGGCCAGAGTCTGGCGCACAGTCTTGAGGAGCAGAAGATTTTCCCCGATCTTTCGGTGGAGATGATTGAAGTTGGGGAATCGACGGGAGCGCTGCCGGCAATGTTGAATTCAGTAGCCGAGTTTTATGAGGAAGACGTGCAGACGGCTCTGGGGGCTGCTATGGCGCTGATCGAGCCGGTCATTTTGATTGTTATGGCCGTTTTTGTGGGAGGGGTGCTGCTCTCGCTTTATTTGCCGATATTTAACTTGGCATCGAGTATTCATTAAGCAGGCGTTAGGCGTTAGGCGTTAGGCGTGAGGCTGGGAGTAAGAGTTAGGTAGGCTGGAATGGGAAGCATGGCGGAAAAAGTAGAGAAGAAATCGGTTTTTGTGGGTGGGGGAAATGGGCAGCCTGTGGGGGCCCATTCCTCGGAAGTTGATCGCGCTAAAGATATCGCGAGGCGGTATCGCTGCGAATTCGTGGACCTCCATGATTTCCAACTGCACCATGACCTGTTTACGAAGATCCCTCCGCGCCTGATGTTCAGCTATAACTTCGTGCCGCTCGAAGAGACACACGACGGGCGACTCGCGATCGCGATAGCCGATCCCAGCCAGCTAATGATGATTGACGAGATCAGTTTGCTGCTCGGCAAACGGATCGTCACAAAAGTTGCGACGCTGGCGCAGATCACCGAGATCCTCAAGAAAACCGAGCAATCGAAGCGAGTGCTCGAAGATGCGAGCGAAGGCTTCGCGCTTTCGGTGGTGCCGGAAGAAGAGGGTGGCGACGAGAGCATCTCGATCGACAAGCTGACGGCGCAAGGCGACATGAGCCCGATCATCCGGCTCGTGGATACGACCATCTTCACTGCGCTGCAACGGCGCGCGAGCGACATTCACATTGAGACCCAGGACGATTCAGTGGGCATTAAATTCCGCATTGACGGCGTGCTGACGCAGGCCATGCCGCCGATTGCGAAGGAACACCATTCGACGATCATTTCGCGTATTAAGGTGATGAGCGAACTGGATATTTCCGAGCGTCGCGTACCGCAGGATGGACGTTTCCGCGTGAAATATGGACAGCCGGAGCGCCCGATTGATTTCCGCGTTTCGATCATGCCTTCCATTCATGGCGAAGACGCCGTGCTGCGCGTGCTCGACAAAGAATCCATGAGCGAAAAGTTCCGCTCGCTGACTCTGGATGTAGTCGGCTTTGACGAAGACGATCTGCGAAAGTTTCGCCGCTACATTAAAGAACCGTACGGGATGGTGCTGGTAACAGGACCAACGGGCAGCGGCAAAACCACTACGCTCTATGCCGCGGTAAATGAGATCAAGACCGAAGAAGACAAGATCATCACCATTGAAGATCCGGTTGAATATCAGATTCGCGGAATCACCCAGATTCCGGTGAATGAAAAGAAGGGCCTGACGTTTGCACGAGGATTGCGTTCAATTTTGCGGCACGATCCTGACAAGATCATGGTCGGCGAAATCCGCGATACGGAAACCGCACAGATCGCAATCCAATCCGCGCTGACCGGCCACCTCGTTTTCACCACCGTTCACGCGAACAATGTTGTGGACGTGCTGGGGCGGTTCCTCAACATGGGCGTCGAACCATACAACTTTGTTTCGGCGTTGAACTGCATTCTCGCGCAACGCCTGGTGCGATTGATCTGCAATTCATGTCGCAGCGTGGTGAAGTATCCGGCAGACGTGCTGGAGGCCAGCGGGCTTGATCCGGAACAGTGGTCGAAGGTTTCGTTTTACGAAGGTCAGGGATGTATTGAATGCGCGGGCACCGGCTTCCGCGGACGGAGCGCCATTCACGAACTTCTAGATCTAAGCGACCGAATCCGCGAGATGATTCTGGCGCGCAAACCAACATCAGAGATTCGGCGCGCGGCACGCGAAGAAGGCATGCGGTTCTTGCGGGAGTCGGCGCTGGATAAAGTCCGCCTGGGAATGACGACACTGAAGGAAATCAATAAGGTTACGTTTATTGAGACGATGAGGTAGAGAATCGAGTGATCTGATGGCCGTTCAGCTATTGCGCTGCGGGCTTTCAATACCTCGTCGAGGGGTTGCATCGGATGCCGAATCCGGTTTTCAGATCATCGAGGGCCCGGTCACCTGATGGCCCGATTCTCTGATTAAATAGAATTTCACACACAATGAGCCGTTCTTACCATTCCGGCAGGCCTAAGCTGGCTTGCGAAATCGCTCCCGACAGAATCATCGCCGGGCGCGCCGCCGATTCCGGGCAGGTGCTGGAGTTGTGCTCGACCAGCGAACTATCGCCGGGGTGCCTGGTGCCGGACCTGATTGAAAACAATTTGCAGCAACGAACCGCAATTGTTAGCGCTCTGCAGGAAGCTTTGGGAAATGTGGGCACGCGCTCACGCGACGTGATCGCGGTGCTGCCGGATGCGGCGGTGCGTGTTGTGCTGCTGGATTTCGAGACGCTGCCCGACAATCGCGAAGAAGCCGAGGGCGTGGTGCGGTTTCGGCTCAGGAAGTCTCTGCCATTTGATGTGGACAAGGCGATGGTTTCTTACCATGCGCAGACATCCGGCGCTGGTCTGCGAGTGGTGGCGGCGGTGGCGCTGAAAACGGTTGTTGAGGAATACGAAAACGCAGTTCGCGAGGCGGGATTCAGTCCAGGAGTCGTGCTGCCTTCAATGTTAGCGGCACTGGGCGGCGCTCCCGGGGAACGCGGGACGCTGGTGGTGAAAGTAGATGCGCGGACCACGAGCATCGCGATTCTGGACAAGCAGCAGTTGCTGCTTTTTCGAACCCTCGAGAATGCGCGTGGAGTGACTATTACCGGCGAGCAACTGGCGGAAGACGTGTATCCCTCGGTGGTATTTTTTCAAGACACATACAGCACTAACATTGAGCAGATATTGGTGGCGGGGATCTCTGATATTGCGGGCGCTGCTCCGGCGTTGCATGCGCAGACGGGAGCGGACGTGCGCGAGTTGGTGACGGCTTCGCAACTTGGCTTAGGGGGCGGTTCGATTCCAAAATGGAGAATGGCGGGCGTGGTCGGGGCCCTGCTTTCGAAATATGCGAATTGATATCAATCTCGCAAGCCAGCCGTACGAAGACGCTCGGCGGTTTTGGACGAACTGGGGGACGGCTCTCGGGCTGCTGGGTTTCGCCACGCTCCTGTTGGTATTCGTGGCAGCCACCCGGCTAATAAACGCGAACCATGAACGCAAGGAGATCGCGGACATGGAGTCGGTGATAGCAAAATTCGATGCGGAGAAGGCGCAGGCTGAAGCCACGCTGAACCGACCGCAGAACCGATTGACGCGCGACCGTTCGCAGTTTCTGAATGAGTTATTTGTCCGCAAGGCATTTTCATGGACGCGCCTTTTTGAGGATCTGGAACGGGTGATGCCGGCGCACCTGCACGTGGTTCGTATCAGCCCTGACCTCTCGAAGGACAATGATCTCGAGATCAAACTGGTAGTGGGCGGCGATACACGGGAGCAGGCGCTCGATCTGGTACGCAAGATGCGTCGTATGTGCCCTCTGGAGAAACCGGCGCTGCGGGAGGGTCGGATTGATGCCGGATCTAAAGCAGACGCGCAACCGCCTCAAATTGATAATGGGAATCCTGGCAATTGTTGACATTGCGGCGCTGGTGGTGCTGTTTACGCCGCTGGGCGGATCACACGAGGCGCGGCAACAGCAACTGGCGCAACTGAATCAGGAACGTAGAGCGCGAGCCACGGCGCCTTGGCGCGGTCTGGACAAGAAGATCCCTCTGGCGAAACAACAGATTGAGGATTTCTACCGTGAGCGGATTCCTGCCGAGGACTCGACGATTTCGGCGGACCTGGGCAGAGTGGCGCAGCAGACGGGCGTGCGAATGTCATCGGTGAAATATAAGACCGACGAAGCGGAAATCGCGGGACTGCAAAAGAAGCAAGTGCAGGCCGATCTGTCTGGCGACTATTTGCAAATCGCGCGCTTCATTAACGAGCTGGAGCGCGACAAACTGTTTTACATCGTGGGTGGAGTACAACTGGGCAGCAGCGAGAGCGGCACGGTGCGATTGCAAATCACAGTTGAAACATATTTGAGGACAACGTAGTGAAGGTAGGCGCCGAAAATCGGACGAAGTTGGTGATTGCGGCCGTGCTGGGCGCGATTGCTTTGGTTTTCGCGGTGACGCGCTTCTCGTCGTTTTTTGGGGGAGGAGCGCCGGATGGAACCACTTCGGCTGCGACTCGAATGCCGAGTGCATCCGAATTATCGAGCCAGCCGCCGCCTACTCCGAAGAGCAACTCAAGAACGCGATCGGCGGTTAAAAAGCCGAGTGGCCGGTCGTCACTCGATCCTACGCTGCATCTCGATTTGCTGAAGGCCAGCGAAGAGACGAAATACGAAGGCACGGGAAGGAATATTTTTAGAGTGTTTGTGGAGATTCCTCAGCCCAAGGCCCCGGTGCACACCGATACCCAGCAGGCGCAGAATCAAGGTCCTCCGCCACCTCCACCCCCGCCACCGAGCAATCTCAAGTTTTATGGATTTGCAACCAGCCGGCCGGATGGAGCGAAAAGAATTTTTCTCATCAAGAATGAAGATGTTTTTATTGCGGCAGAGGGCGACATCGTAGATCGAAGATATAAAGTAGTCCGGATTTCCCCGAATGGGGTGGAGATCCTCGACGTTTTGAGCAACAACCGCGAGAACATTCCGCTGGCGCAAGGATAGAGATAAAGGATAAGGACAAGGAGATCGGCGATGTCGCCATCGGGCCATCGGCTGATCTGGTTCGGCAAGCAATGATCAGATCTTCCGATCACAAGCTGTTATGAAGGTTAGCTTTCAAACTCGTAGGCGTTCTGAACGCGGTTACGTCCT
>QHZV01000203.1 GCA_003224785.1 Acidobacteriota bacterium | reverse complement strand
ATCCCGATTGCGCTGGTGTACCTAGCGCGACGTCGGCAGGACCTTCCCTTTAACTGGATTTTCTGGATGTTCGGAATGTTCATCGTGGGGTGCGGTACCACTCACTTGATGGAGATATGGACAATATGGCACTCAAACTATTTTCTTTCGGGTTTGATCAAAGCGATTACCGCGGTCATTTCCGTGGCCACGGCCTTAGCGCTGATTCCGCTAATCCCGAAGGCCATGGCCCTGGTCAGTCCTGCTCAGTTGCTTGCGGTGAATTAGGAGCTCGAGCGGCAGATTGAAGTCCGCACGCAACGCGAACGCCAACTTACCCGACTGACCGGCCAACTGGAGCAGCGAATAAAAGATCGGACCGGAGAACTCGAAGCCATCAACCAATCGCTGGAAAAAGAAATCATGGCCAGCAGTGTGACTCATGCGGCGCTTCGGGCTAGCGAGGACGCGGACACGCCTGATTATCGAGGCTGCATTAGACGCAGTCATCACAATTGATGGCGCAGGCGTAATCACGGGATGGAACCCGCAAGCGGAAGCAATATTCTGCAGATCTCGGCAAGATGTGCTTGGCCAGTCTCTGGCTGAGACGATCATCCCGGAGCGATTTCGCGCAGCGCATCAGGACGGTCTCCAGCGCTATCTAGCAGGCGGCGAACCCACCGTGCTGAACCGGCGCATCGAAATCAGTGCTTTGCGTTCCGATGGAACTGAATTCCCTATCGAAGTCTCCATAACTCCAATCCAAAGCGGCAAAACGACGACCTTCGGCGCATTCGTGCGCGATATTACGGAGCGACGGCAGGGAGAAGAAGCATTGCTGGCAAGCAAGGCCCGGCTGAGCAGCGTAATCGACTCTGCCATGGATGCCATCTTGACAGTAGATGAGGAACAAAGAGTGGTGCTGTTTAAGAGAAACGATGACTCCACCAGCTCAAGTTCTGCTGATCGAAGACAATCCGGGTGACGCTGATCTGGTGCGGCTGCGCCTGGTTGAAGGCAAGACTCCGGTCAATGTGAGTTGTTTCAGCCGTCTCTCTGATGGACTTGCGTCGTTGGCTAGCCAGCCGCCGACGGTCGTGCTCCTCGATCTGAATCTTCCCGACAGTCATGGGCCGGAGACGTTTCGCAAGGTGCTCGCACAGGCTCCCGATGTTCCCGTGGTGATTCTGTCCGGTCAGGAAGACGAATCGCTGGCTATGAAAGCGATTCACCAGGGCGTGCAAGATTATCTGATCAAGAGCGACATGACCAGCCGCAATCTGGAACGATCGATGCGGTATGCGATCGAGCGGCAGGCGCTGCTGCGCTCTCTCGAAATCAGCCGCAAGCAGCAGATCGAATTCAAGAACCGTTTTCTTTCGCATGTTTCCCACGAACTGCGCACGCCACTGACTTGCATTCATCAATACGTTTCGCTGCTCTTTGACGGTTTGGCCGGCCCGGTCGCACCCGAGCAGCGCGACCATCTGCAAACGGTTTTAAAAAGTGTGAACCAGCTCCACGCCATGATCCGCGACCTGCTGGAGGCGACGCGCGCTGAGTCGGGAAAGTTGCGCGTCGAACCCCGTTGCTTCGCCCTCGTCGAATTGGCCCAGCAGGCAGTCGCAATGATGCGGCCTCTGGCGCAAGAAAAGCAGATCAGCGTGGAGTTGGTCACCAGCGCTCGAATGCCGCTGGTGTATGCCGATCCCGACCGGATACTCGAGGTGCTGATCAATCTGATTGATAACGCGCTCAAGTTCACTCCTGCGGGCGGAACCGTGACGGTGAAAGCCAATGCGCTCGAAACCGATCCTGAGTTCGCCTACGTTTCGGTCGCCGACACGGGATGCGGCATTACGCCGGAAGCTTTGCCGTTGATTTTCGAGCGTCTCTATCAGGACCCGGATTCGGTTGATGGAAGCCGCACCGGGCTCGGGCTTGGCCTGTTTATCGCCAAAGAACTGGTCACGCTGCACCGTAGCCGCCTCTGGGTTGCAAGCCAACCCGGTGAAGGCAGCACGTTCACCTTCACCCTCCCCATCTATTCATTGGCGAAGCTGCTCAAACCTGCGATTACTCACGCCGGAAAACTACGGGAACCACTCGTGCTGGTGCGCGTAGATATTAAGCCGCTCTCGAACCTTCCGCGCGGTAACTGGCGCGAGACTTGCCGCCAAGCAATCGAGCTTCTCCAACGCTGCGTTTTTGTGGACAAGGATCTTGTGCTGCCAGCGATGGCCGCGAACGGGCCGGCAGAGACTTTCTTCGTCGTGGCGTCAACCGACATGGCACGAGTTTGCGTGATGACGGCCCGTATCACCGAACAGATTGGTGCATTGAGTTCGCTAAAAGGCTCTGGAACGGTTGAAGCGACCGCAAATTCTGTTCCGATTGTGGCCAAACCCGAACTCCGAAGTTTGGACGAGCAAGTGGAAGACATTGCTGAAACAGTGAGCGAAATGATTATGCGCGCATTAGCAACCACCAGCGGTTATCAAAAAAAGGAGAACCGAAATGCAAGCTGAGCTGACCGATTCCGTCTTGAACCTGAGCCGGGCAAAAATCATGATTGTGGATGATGACCCCGAATTGCGCATGGCGTTAAAGGTGCGCCTACGAGCCAACCAGTACGAGACCGTGAGCGCCTGCGACGGCTATTCGGCAATCGCGCTGGCGCACAAAGAGCGGCCAAATCTGATCATCCTGGACCTCGGCTTGCCAGCCGGCAACGGCTACTCTGTGCTCAAGAGATTGCAGGAAAGTGACGCGCTCTCGAGTATTCCGGTAATTGTGCTGACCGCGCGCGATCCTCTCGGCAACGAAGAGCGCACTCTGGACGCGGGCGCCACAGCATTTTTCCAGAAACCCGCGGACAACAACGAACTGCTGGAAGTGATTCGCGCGAGCTTGCAGACGGCATCGCCTTGGGGACAAAGGTCGACGTCGTAGCAGGTTTTCTGTGGGCACCCTCACCTAAGATGGGGTGCCCCCGTTACTGACATTGCTAGCGCGCCAGAGTGGCGGTCCGCCATACCCACGGGATGCTCGCTAACGCGATTGCGTTCCATCCCAGCATGAAGACTCGCATCTGGATGAGTCTGTAAGGACGGTCGCGCCAGAGCACGAGCGCGTCGAACAAGAACCAGAGCACCCCAAAGAGCAACGCACCTGAAATCCAAAAGTCTCCACAAAACCTCCACACCAAACCTGCTTCGAGGAGAAGCAGTGCGCAAATCAACATTTTTGACGGGATCACTCCGATCACCGTTCCCGTCGTGCGCCGTCCGCTGGCCCGGTCGGGATCGATATCCATAATCTCGCCGAACACGTGCGAGTGCATCGCAAACAGCGCGCCGAAGAGCATGGCCGGCCAGCGCAATTGCGGCGTGTGGTTGAGCCAACTGCTTAGGACAAACACGAGTAGGTATCCGGCCTGATTCAGAATATCGAATGGAGGATGGCTCTTCAGCCCATATCGCGGCAGGTTGTAAATGGCCGTGAACAGTACCAAGCCAAGTAACCAAAGCAGAATTCGCGCGCCGTCCAGATATACAAAGATCGAGGCGAAGACCGCTTGGACTAGAGCGATTTGCATCGGAAGACGACGAAGCTGTTCATGCGATCCACGGGCGCCGAACAAGAAGGTGCCTTTGCGCGGATTGAAGCTGTCAATGTCGGCGTCGGCGATGTCGTTCCACCCGTAGATCATCAGGCCGAGCGGAAATGTGACGTAAAGCAACCCCAGCCAAAATGCTGCCGAGTTAAAGACATGTCTTTGTCCGAGCGGGAGCAAGTAGAACCAAACTGCAGTCAGCCATAAGCCGGGGCGGGAAGCTTTAATGATGAAACTGAGGGAAGGAAAACGACGAGAAGAAATGAGTTTGGTTTGGACCGGAGCGGTTGCCACTAGTTATCGTACTCGGTTCGAGAAGCATTCCCCAATACAGAATCGGAGAAATCGCGAATGCAGCATTGGCCAGTCAAGTGAGGACCTGATCAAGCAGTTGCTCCACAGCTCGTTTGGCTTCGAGTATGGAATAGCGATGGTCCATCGCTCCCGCCAAGTCAGTGTTCGCGAATGCAATGCGGCCAAACGGCGCATTCCT
>QHZV01000202.1 GCA_003224785.1 Acidobacteriota bacterium | reverse complement strand
TCGCGCCCGGACATCGCAAGATTTCCATCACGCTGCCCGGATACGAAACCTTCAACACCGAAATTGATCTCGCGCCGAACCAGAAATTTACGCTGAAGACAGACTTGGTAAAATCTGGGAATCCTCAGATGGAAGAGCCAAAGTAGCGGAAGATCGTTTTGGAGAATTTGTGGCAGCACATGCAGTCACAGCGGAGTTCCAATGGCCTACCCGATCAAGGTCTGCGTTATTTGTTCAGAGGAGTTTGAGCTGAAGCCTGACAAGCCGGGCTTTGCCAATCGCTGCCCGGACTGCAGCGTCGAGAACGCTGCTGAACCGGGAACGAAGCGTAGCAGCGATCCTATCCAGCGGAAGATTGAGAGTGAAGCGAATGAGGCCCGGAGGCAAGCAATTCGGGACCTTCTTTATCGCAAGGATGGCTGATTTCGAGGAGTTTGTCTGCCATGGTCTCAAGTGGCAGTAAGCTCATCTGCCGACGCTAAAGCCGGCGCGGGGCTCATGTTGTTCTTCCATCTTGCTGTCGAGCATGCGGTTGATTTCGCTGATCAGAGCCATCAGTTTTTGAGAGTCCGATTCTACGGCGGCCTGTTCGCATAATTCCATCCAACGCTCCTTAGTCCTTTCCTGAGTTAATTCTTGCATGCCGCGGTACCTCCTTTTGGATGGTTTATAGGAATCGGGGACGCTTGATTCCGTGTTTGGTGTGCCTCCTCGTGTACCGAAATTACCTATTGCAAGAGCCACTCCAAACTTCACAATGCAATAACACTTGCTGCCCGAAGGAGTTGCGCCCACGAGAATGAGGCTGTCGAAAACGCCATAGCAAACACGGAAAGATTTTCCCGTTCGCTGGAGAAAATCGTGATACGGCGCAAACTGTAATCGGAGTGGCCTGAATCAGGTATGCGCGACAGAACTGTAGGAAACCTTAGGTTGTGCACCTGCCACTTGTCGCAAAAGCGGCCGAGAAGTGGGCACCCCCATTGGAGATTGGTGCAGAGGCGAACGGAGGTCGTTTACCGAAACACTAGAGCGCGGTCGAGACCGGCGAAGTGGACTTCGAGTAGGGGCCGCGAGTTGCCGCCCGCGTTCTGATACACGTACTCGTCGTGCACGAATTTTTGCGGATGAGTGACCCACTTGCCATCGGCGGTTGCAACCACGGCGCCGTCTTGCGCAAATTTGACTTTGGCTTCTTCCACGTAAGTTTCCCAGCTGATCGTGAAATCGCCGACGCGTAATTTCGATCCGCTGACGGTCAGGCCGGAGCGGAAGGTGAGTCCGCGAGATCCGCGCTCGAAGGGGCGGGCTTTGAGGCCGTTGCTCGCAAGTTCAGTGTGAATTTTCTTTTCCTCGGCAGAGGTGAGATAAGGCCCGACTAGCACCTGGTAGGAATTCATCCATAGATGCCCTTTGTTGACGACACTTGCGTGCATGCCGAGCTGGGCGACACGTTCGCTGAGGTCTTGTGCGACCTGCTGCTGTTTGAACTTGCCGAGGTCGAAGAACCTTTGCAGTGGCAGAGCCGGACCGGATGCAGGGCTCTGTGCATGGACTTGGCCGATTAGCTCCCGAGGAGCAGGAATATTCGCCGCATTAGGTGACGAACTGGCAGCCGATCCAAACGGCGCTGAAGAAATGGGAGGAGTTAATACGGAGGCAACTTCTCCAGAGTTCGGAGGAGAAACGCGCTGTGTGACGTTTGCTCTTGTCACCATAGCCGGCGGTGGCTGCTGTTTCGCGCTTAATAGTGACAACTTGAGAGCTGCCTGCTGTGCCGGGGCGATCTTTGGAGGTTTTGTGACGGTCGCTTTTTCGATTGAAGATTTGGGTGGCGCGGCGGACGTGCCTGCCGCTTCTTGCGGAATGTTATGAACTTTGGAATGAGACAATTCCGGTGCAGGCGCGCGAACTGCGACGGGCTTTGGAACGGGAGTGATATTGGCATTCATCGCCGGCGAGAGGGCCGGCGCATCGGCTTGGCGTGTGGGTGCTGGCTGCGGCGCTTCTTCTGATTTTGCCGCCAAACGCTGTCCGAGACGAATAAGCGACTCACCGAATTGCTGGCGGTGCACGTAGGAAAACACGAAGATGAATGACGTCAATATAGAAATGAGAAGACCTGTAGCCAGTCCGCCGGAAAAGCCGCTCATTCGCAATCGAACCTGAGTTCGGAGAGGAGCTAGCCGATTCGTGGAAGCAAACCTCGGAACGAACTGGCGCACGTGCAGATTGGGAAATACGCGGAGGAACGCGGCACCCAGACTAGAACGATTCGATTCTGGTGCGGCATCTTGAGGCTGGACGGCCCAGTTATCAATGTGTTCGCGAGCTTCATTGGTCAGAGTGGTGAAACGTAGACCGCCGATTTTCTGGGCTTCGTCAGTCCAAATCAATTCCCCACAAACATCAATGCGGCGGTTCTGCTCTTTCAGAGAAAAGCGCACGGGACCGTTTCGCTCGATCGGAGCCATGGAGTGGAACGCGAGGCCATCCCCCGAAACATTCAGGACGATGCCGCCGTTATTTGGCGCAATGTCAATATATGCAAGCTTTTCAAGTTTGGTACGGGGAATGAGACGTCGTTCGACTGCGGACATGGCACACCGTTGAAGTGGATTTAAAACGAAGGGGGCGCGTCGGAGTCGAGCAGGAGCGGCTCAAATTCCAGTGCCGAGAAATATACATCGCAATCTGTGAAAAGAAAAATAATTTCTGCGCGAAAGTGCCGAGGTGGACAGGGGTTCGGGGGTAATAGTTACTAAAGGACAGGTTAGCTACGGCGGGATGTGCGGGCGGGCTAGAATGGCCGCCCTACGCGGGTTTACTTCTGGGCAACCGCATTAAGGGCTGGGCTGACAATACCTTTCAAGCCACTTGCGGATTTCCGGCAATGCGGCGTGGGTTACGCTTTCCCCGAGAGCAACGAGCTCGGAACTGCGTTCGAAATCGTCGTAGCGATAGCCGGTGACATCGGGTTCGATTACGAAATCGGCGCATTGCTTGGCTTGAACACAATTCATATCCTGCGCGATGGAAAAGCATTGGCCGATGACATCGAAAATGTGTTTGGGACCGCCAGCTTCGGACCAGCGGCTTCGTAGGCTGACGGCGATCACGCGGTCTGCTCCCATATCGCGAACGGGCCTGGTGGGGAGCGAGTGGGCAAGCATGCCATCCACCAGAAGCCGGCCATTCACCATTACAGGCAAAAATACGCCGGGATAGGCGCAACTGGCGCGTACGGGATCGGCTAATGGACCGGAACGGAACACCACGCCTTCTCCGGAAGCAAAATCGGTTGCCGTAATTGCCAGCGGGGTTCGCAATTCCTCAAACGTTTTTACTTTCAAAATATTATTCAGAAAATTGATCATGCGCTGGTTGGTGGCGAAACCGTAACGCGAAAGAGTCCAGCGGGCGAGATCACGAAAGCGGACGCGGGCCGCAATTTCCTCGAGTTCGGCAGGCGTGACGCCACTGCAATACGCTGCGCCGATGAGAGCTCCTACGCTGGTTCCGGCGACAAAACTGATTGGAATATTTTCTGCTTCGAGGGCCTTGAGAACGCCCACGTGGACGATGCCGCGGGCAAATCCGCCGCCCAGGGCGAGGCCGATACTGACTGGCTTGTGCGGCGTAGCAAGCCCGGACGCTCGGGACATACCACGGCCCAAGTCCCGCATTGACCGCACGATTTTTTGCAAGCCCTTCATGGCCACACTGGCCTCCGGCTTAGTCTGTGCCACTACTTACAGCAAGTTAGATGCCGCTCAAACCAGAGTTCCTGATAGGAGAACTCTGTATTACCCCAATGGAGGTTCCATTAGCCTCCAATTGTCCAAACACGTGACGAACCTCTTTGTTCCTGATAGTTTGAGGCAATGTTACGAGAGATTTCGGCGGGCGCGGTGGTGGTGCGAAAAAGCCCAGGGGGCTGGGAAGTGGCTGTAATGAGCCGCAGCGGGAGGGAGACCTGACCGCAAAAAGTGACAAAAAACGTCAGAAACAGGTTTTGGCTCTGCCGAAGGGGATCGTGGATCCGGACGAAAAGCCGGAGGAGACGGCGATGCGGGAGGTCCGTGAGGAGACCGGAGTTCAGGGGACGAAACTGGCGAAGCTCTCCGATATTAAATATGTGTATGTTCGCAGCTGGGGGGACAAACAGCGCGTTTTCAAGATTGTCAGCTTTTATCTGTTGCGGTACGAGGCTGGAGAGATTGACGAGATCAAACCAGAGATGCGGATCGAGGTGAAGCGTGCACTCTGGATTCCGCTCGAAGGTGCGGAGCGCAAGTTGGCGTACAAAGGCGAGCGCGACGTGGTCAAGTTGGCGCAGAAATATCTGGAATCCAACCCACAGGAGAACACGGATGGCGATGGCACGCGTTAAGCATAGTGAGCAGCATTTTACATCCGGGAATTTTGTTCGCGATGTTGTGATCGGAATGTCAGATGGATTGACGGTCCCATTCGCGCTGGCGGCGGGGCTTTCGGGAGCGGTGACGAGCACCCGACTGATCACGATTGGTGGCCTGGCGGAGATCGCGGCTGGGTCGATCGCGATGGGATTGGGCGGATATCTCGCGGCGCGCGGTGATGCCGAGCACTATGAGCAGGAAAAAGCGCGAGAGTATCGCGAGATCAAAGAAATTCCGGAAGAGGAAGTCGCGGAAGTCAGTCGCGTTTTTCGAAATTATGGATTGCCGACGCAGGAGAGCATGCAGGTGGCACAGTCGTTGAGCAAGCATCCGGATGCGTGGGTGGATTTCATGATGCGTTTCGAACTCGGACTGGAAGAGCCAGACCCGAAGCGGGCGTTCACCAGCGCTGCGACCATTGCCGGCGCATACATTGCGGGAGGGTTCATCCCACTGTCTCCATATATGTTGCTTGCGAATGCGCAGCGTGGGCTGATTTGTTCGGCGGCGATCACGCTGATGGCGCTGGGCATTTTTGGACTGATCAAAGGCAAGTTCACCGGGACCAATGCCGTGCGCAGTGCGATACAAACGATGGTGATCGGCGGGGTAGCGGCGGCGGCGGCATTTGCGCTGGCAAAATTGATTGCCTGATTCTTTCGCCACAGCGACAAAGCTCTGTGGTGAATTGCAGTCTCGATGCGGAACCCAGGATGTATCTTTTGTCGTGTACGAGTTTGGTGGAAGATTGGAGAATGAAGTTTTGTCTGGTTACTGTCCTCCTGATTACCTCCCAAACGAGTTCGTATGCGCGCACGGCGCACCATGGCTCGCGGGTATCGGTTGATCCGGCGTACAGCTCTGCATTGGCGGCAGCGAACCGGTTTCTCCACGCGTGGCAGAACGAGGACCATGAAACCGGGATCGTGATGCTGGCCGACTCGGCGCGGCAGAACATGTCTGCGGACTTGCTGCAGACATTCTTCTCGCCTGGTTCGGATGCGGCGTATGAAATCGCTCACGGCCAACGGCTGAAAGCGGGCGAGTACGCATTTCCCCTGGTGCTGTTCGGACTGTCGGAAGGTCCCCGGCCCAGGAATTGCAAGCTGGTTGTTATTCGGGTTGGCAAGAGTGATTGGGCAGTGGAGAAGCTGCCATAGGAATGCTCCATCAGCGTTTCACCTGGAGATCATGAGATTAGCGTCAAGAAGAATGGCTTCACGGTTTGGACAAGGAAGATGTCGGTTTCTACTGGGCACATCAACATCAACGCCGAGCTCACGGAAGAGCCAAAGTGAGCGCGAATTTCATTCCACATAGGAGAACTAGTATGAGATGGCTGTGCATAGCGCTTGTTGTTCTGTTATCGAGCGTCGCGTTCGCGCAATCTGAAGCCGCGGCGACTCCCACCGACCATGCCCGAGTTTTCATCACTGATAGTCAATCGTGGGAAGTGGGCGGTGGTGGCGGCGGAAGCTCTGCCGGTTTTGGCGGCGCATCCCATGGCGGCGCGCGGCCCCAGACTGCGGAAATTTTGAAGACTTTCGGCGAACGCTGTCCGGACGTGGTCACGAACAACATTCAGGCGAAGACCGATTACGTGGTTGTGCTTGACCATGAAGGTGGGAAGGGACTGCTGCGTCATGCGAACAAAGTAGCGGTATTTACGCGCGTCACGGGTGATTCGATCGTGAGCAAGTCCACGATGTCGCTGGGAGGATCGGTGCAAACCGCATGTGAGGCAATTCGCGCCGACTGGACTAAGAACTCAGCCACAATTAGGACGGCAGAGGCGGCTGAAGCAGCGGCGATGGCCAAGCCCGCGGCGGCTCCGCAGCTGGTACCGGCGGCACAAACAAGCGCAACGAAGATCTCGGTGATCTCGACGCCTGCGGGAGCGGATATTGAAGTGGATGGCGGATTTGTGGGCAATACTCCATCCGTTATCGAGGTAGCGTCGGGCGAGCATGCAATTACCGTGAGTAAGAATGGCTACAAGAGCTGGGAGCGAAAGCTGAAGGCCAACGGTGGGAACGTTAACCTGAATGTCGAACTGGAAGCGGAAGCAAAGTGAAACTCGTGCCCGTCCCAGTGGCGGCCTGGCATCTCTACTTTGTATCTATCGCGCTCGCCGAAAAGTCGGACCCCTCAAAAAGCGCAGGATGATCGGGGGGCTGGCCCGGATCATCCTCATCCCTCCCGGTTAGAAGGGGTCTTACTGCCCCAAGCATAGACTGCGGTGTATTGCAGGGTCATATAACTTTGGTAAACAGTTGGTGAAAATCTGCTGCACCTTTGGATAGCGGGGCCGGGCCGGGCCGCTGCTATATTTATGAATTCGCGTTCACAACCTATGGGGCGCTTTGTCGTGTGACGGACTGTCGAGGAATAAGAACTCTATGTCTCGCAAGCTTGATGAATCGCGCCGCCTGCAACAGCGCGCTGAAGCCCTGATCCCCGGCGGCGTTAATTCTCCGGTGCGAGCTTTCAAGGCGGTTGAATGCGATGCGCCGTTCATCGTCCGCGGACAGGGGGCGCGTACCTGGGACGTGGACGGGAACGAGTATCTCGATTATGTCGGGTCATGGGGACCGCTGATTCTCGGGCACGCGGACGCTGGAGTTCTTGATGCGATTCTGGGCGCCGCTGGGAACGGCACCAGCTTCGGCGCATCCACGCCTTCCGAAGCCGACTTGGCCGAGTTGATTGTCGAAGCGGTTCCTACGGTGCAGAAGGTCCGGTTTGTCAGCTCTGGGACCGAAGCAACAATGTCGGCGATCCGGCTGGCGCGTGCGTTTACCAAACGGAAATACATCGTTAAATTTGAAGGCTGCTATCACGGGCACGCGGACGCACTGCTGGTGAAAGCCGGCTCGGGGGTGGCGACGTTGGGCATTCCGGGATCGGCGGGCGTGCTTGAAGAAGTCAGCCAGTTCACCATCGCCCTGCCGTTCAATGACACGGAAGTGCTGGAGCAGGCTTTCAGCAAATATCGGCACCAGATTGCTTGCGTGATAGTTGAGCCGGTAGTTGGAAACATGGGGTGCGTTCCCGCGAATGGCGGATATCTTGCCAACCTGCGAACGATTACCCAG